>JANSXN010000039.1 GCA_024742935.1 Flavobacteriaceae bacterium | reverse complement strand
TTGTATTCCTGTACTTTCACGAAGTACCATTGAAATATTAGTAGGATTCATTATTGCTTTTTCGCCCAATTCTTCTGCACCTATAAACTCGATACGAGTTGGTATTTTTCGTACAGTTCTTGTACTTCTTGTAGATTGAAGTACAACAGCATCCAATTCGTTACCACCTTCTTTTAGCTTAAACACTAATTCTATATTACTTGGAATTTGAATTGTGGTTTCTAATGTTTCAAAACCTAAAAAGGAAATTACTATTTGATGTTCGCCATCTGGTATTTCTGTAAATTCTGCAATCCCATCAAAATTGGTAACCGCACCTTTTTCTAATGCTTCAAAGTAAACGGTAGCACCCATTAACGGCTCATTTTCTGCCTCTGTGATGACTTTAATTTGTATGTCTGATGTTTGTGCCTGTAATGATAAGCAAAGTATTAATATGAGCTTTATGCTCAATATGTATTTATTCATTGAATTATATTTGTAATTAACTAAATAATTGATTTGAAATCGTGTTACTTTAGCTTATTACTTGTGGCGGTTGCCAAATGTTGGAAAGGAAATTGAACCTATAGATAGGTTGATATGTAGAAATTAACTCCGATGAAATTTCAATATTGAGTTTTAAATTAAATGTCTTGATTGGTTCGTAAGTAATAGACATACCACAACAATTGCAAATACAAGTTACAGAACAAGTATCGTCACTATCTTCTTGATGGTTGTGATTAACACTTATTGCGTCTTGATGTTGGTCTTCTATGTTTTGACCATCAGAACAAGGTTTTGCCGAAAGCAATAGTATTATTAAGGATAATATGATTGTTATAAACTTCACAGTTACAAAGATAAAAATTTAGTGATGCAATGGTTGTGCAAAAAAGAAATTACAAAAACCATAGTGTGTCTTTTGCATCCTCTGGAACACCGTTTTCGAAACGAGGTGCTATTTGGGCTACCATTTCGGGATATTTTATTGTAATTGGTACATTTTGTTGGCGTAAAGATTTCCAATACAACCTGCTGAACTGATATACTTGGGTTAACAATTCTTCAATCACCTCTACATCTTCAAAAGCATCTTCATCTGGACTGCTTATTTTTATTTTAATTGGGAATGGATAACCATCGGTATCTGAATAAAAACGGTCGCTTGGATAACGTGCATTGTTAAACAATAAAAACTGATTTTCGGCAATACGAATGTATGTACCACTAACCGGCATTAGTTTGTTATCCCAATTTAAGTCGTAGGCAATGATGTCTTCGGATTCTGTTTTGTTGATGTTTAGTATGTATAAAGGCACTCCTAATTTTAGTTTGTGCATCCCTTCTATTATGGGTTTTAACTCCTCATATTTCATTTCCTTGTAAAAATGAATCACTACCTTATCTGCTTCTGCTACAGACGTAAAATCCCTAATAGCTTTTAAAATACTCCCAGCCAGTAACTCTGTTTCGTTTTGGTTGAAATATTCAAAATTTCTAAACAAACCATTGTTTTGAAAACTAAACGCACTGGCTATATACCTTCTGTTTTCTCCTTGATTGGTAAATGCTCCTACACCAATCACCAATTCCTTTTTATCAGTTACTGCCAGCTTCCAAGGTGCGCCACCTAATTTAGCGTGGATAGCCAATGCCATATTTTGTAATGAAAATTGGAAGTTGTATTGATTTTCAATATTGACTACCATTTTTTCATAATCTACCACTTGAGTAACTATGCCTTCGTTTAAAAACAGTTCTTTAATACGGATGTAAATTTCGCGGTCGTCTGGATCTGGTGTGAACCTATCGAATGGGCTTAAATAAAATGCTGCGTATTTTATATTATCGTGGTCGAAGGTTAAGCTCTCCAACTTTTCAATTATTTCTGGAATCGGGTCGTTTTCATTGGTAAACTCAATAAAGTGTTCTTTAGATGATGATGCTTTGATGTTTACATAGGCTTCTAAACCTTTGTAAAAAACTTTCTCTGTTTGTACACCATTTTTAAAATTGTCATAAAACTTCAATACATCGTTTTTATGAGAGGTGTGGCAAATGAAAAATATCTTGATATTTTGATTGTTTGGTCTGCGATATGGGCTTAAGATATTCATTGCCTTTTTAGGCACTAAATGGGTTTTCTTATTGCCATATTGGTCTTTACCAAACTCTAATAAGCCCAAGTTAGGATTTATATGATTAATACGGTTGCCAGGAACATCTATAAAGGCATCTTGCTTAAAAGGGAATAAGGCTTTGAAGTCTTCTGTAAACAAATACTTTTCTGCAAAATTGGAAATGAGTGTCACATACTTTTCGTATTTGTTTTTTGGCCTTTCTAATTCTTCAATTGGAATGCTTATAGCTCTTGCCAATTGTAAATTGAATATTGGAAAGGCTTGACTAAAATCTATGCTATTGTAAAAGTCTTCTCTATCCTCTGAATCGAGGTCCATTTGGTAATTGAATGTCTTTTGACCATACACGCAACGCTTAATAAACTCTGTTTCCTCAATATCCTGAACTGACTTTGTTAGCACTTTTGACGTACCATCATATGAGACTATTAGCTCTGGTAAATCTGTAAGTTTTGCAAACTGTATCTTAAATGAAAATTTGTAGTATAAATTATAGTCTACTGTATTCCCTTTTTTTGAAGGTATCCACACTTGTACATCACGTACAAAGTTTTTGACTACGATATAGCCCTTTTCTAAAAAGTAGTTTTTTAATTGGTGCTTCAGGAATTGTTTGTATATGCGTAGTTCTTTATCCTTTACCAAGTTTATTTTGATACTTGGGGCATTGGGTATTTCTTGGGTAAATGTGGTAAAAATATGCTCTAAACCTGATAAATCTGTATCTGGAAACGCCTCTTTTATCTGCTTTGAAAACTTTGATCTATGGATGGGATGGCTACCCTCAATATCTTCTAACGATAGATATATGACAGGTGTACTACTTGGCCATTTAAAATTGAGTATGTTGGTTTTTAAGTGTTCTTGCATAGATAATGAGGTGTTTGTTATTACTTCCTACATAATTAAATTATTTAAGTATTAATCTCTAAAATATCCTTATTCAACAATCTATTAACCGACTGCATATCTTGATAAGTAGATTTTGCCCTTAACATTATCTTCTCAATTACTTCTTCTGAAGCTTCCATCTTTTTCATTAAACCTATACCGACTATATAATCCAATAAAAAGGAAATGTATAGCAACTCAAATTGAGAAAAAATGTTATTCTTTGTCTTATTTCGATGAGTTAGATAATCCCTATGTCTTACTATTTTAGAAACATAACCTTTGATTTCGCTTTCTGGAATTGAAGTAATTCTATGAATTAACTCTTTATGTTCTAATAAATATTTTTCTACAGTTGGGTTTTTATGAGTTTTACCAAATTTAAAACTGTAAGCTTCAAAGGCTGAATATGAATTAGTGAACCTTCTACTATGACTTGTCTTTACAGTTAATAAATTTTCAATTATTATATCGGCACAATAAGTAATGTCTGGATTCGTAAACCAATGTTTGATTAATTTAGATAAGTCTTCATTAATTGTATCATAATCAAGTGTAATAAAACCAGAAATGTTCTCCTTATTAAAATCATCCTTATAATATAATGAAGCCCACTCACCACAACTTAAACACTTAAAATTAAAGGACTTAAACTGAACAGATTTACCGTAAATGAAATGAAATATTTTTTGAAATGAATTGTAAAGTTCAATGCTTTCCAGAATACTCAAATTCTTTGTAGACTTGAAGTCTACATAGCCTATGTTATCCATTCTTAAAAAGTCGTGATTGGAAGTGTATGAAGTAGATTTTGTTATTGTTAAAGTTAAGTCTTGTGAAATAACTGTTTGGTGTTTTATGTCTTCTTGTTTTTCAACCTTATCTTCAAATGAATTATACCAATTCATTTTTCTAACCCACTTTACAATTGCTGCATTGTCAATTTGAAATTCACTCACTTTTAAATTTACCGGTTCTATTAAGTGATGAGCACACACAAAGGTGTATTTAGGGCGATATACTTTAGTTTCAATTATACCTGTACTACTATTTTGTATATTACAATTAACAAAGGTTACATAACCTAAACCTGTGAACATTCCATAAATCACTTCAATTTGGTATGCTGCATATTTCTTATTCAAATTTGTGGTTATAAATATCTTGTTATCTTTTAGCTCAAGGACACAGAAGCACTTCACATCTTGTGATTCCTTAAACCATACCTCACCGAAATATTTATTCTCTTTAAACATTTAATTTTTACTGCTTTTTAACAATCTTACTAATTTTCTCTTCAGCTATTTTGAGGATTTCCGTACTGTCCTTTTCATTTTTTATCATTTGTACAATCTGTTCGGACATCCAAAGCTTAATTAATTTGTTCTCATCTTCTTTTAATTCTTTTGCAAATGCTATTACCTGCTCTCGTCTTGCCATACGGTTTCCTCGTTCAATCTTGCTTAAATAAGCCACATCCATATTGACGTTTGCAGCCATTTCCCTTAATAACAAATTGCGCTTTTCGCGCAATGAGCGTATGTATTCTCCAAACTCCATAATAGCATTAATTAGACTTGTCAGATTTTGTCTAATTTAAGAAAAGGAAGCTAAAGGAAAACAAAAAGATATAAACAGTTATTAACAGAAAGTGAGGAAGTTAAGGATTTAAGGAAACACATACGCAAATTCCTTTGTTTCCTCAATTTCCTTATAATGATTTTGCAGGATTTGAATAGCTATTATGTGCTTCTCTATGTATTAATCCTGCTTCTACAAATTTGGTAATGTAGCCTTCTGCCGTTTTATGTGGGATGTTTTGTTTGGTGGCTAAATCTAAATACTCTTGCCTACTGAATTGTTTTGGCAAGCTTTCTAAAAACCTTTCCTTTCTGTTTAAGCGTTTTACCGCTTTTTGTTCTATTGGTAAATCATTGAACACTTTACTACTGTGCTTTACTAAAATAGAAATGATAGTTAGCGCATTTTTGAAATCGACATCCTCACATTCTTTTACTTGATTCACATCACCATCTTCCATAATGCGAAATGCTGTGAATAGCATCATTAGCCGAAATGCAATTAAGCCTAATCGCCTTATGGTTGCAATATACTCTTCGGGTTGTAAGTTGATGTATTTAGTCTGTAAGGATTCAAAAAACGTATTGAATTGCTGTTGTTGAGGTGTAGTTAACCTTATTTCAATTTCGGGATTGTTTTTGAGGGTTTTATACAAGTCCAAAAATACCTTTCCTAATTGTGAGTAATAATCATCTAACCCAACATTATTATTACTTGAAAACACGTTTTTCCAAGTAGGTTTTATATTCATATAATAAAACATAAAACGACTAAACAAACCATTTTCGGCATTCGGGATTAATGTAGCTACTTGCTTGGGTGTTCCTGATAATACAGTAGATAAACACGGTTTTTCAATATCCACATATTCTCTGTCGGTTCTACGATAATAACTAATGGTTTCGTGATGGAAGGCTTTACGAAAACCATCGCTATAATTACCGTAATCGCTTTTAAAAGCTTGTGCTAATGTGTCTCCTTCAGTTTCAAAAATCAGTCCTTTGCCTTCATTATCAGAAATTAATTGATAGACACCCGTAACACTATTATTAGCAGGAATGAACAACATCCTTTCGGGTGGTTTACCTGGTTTCTCCAAGTTTTCATCTTTACCCTTGTTCATATTATAGGTTGCCATTTCTGTATTAAATTGTTGCTTTAGCACTTTAGCTTGTTCACGCTTTAACTTGTGTACAGGATCTACCAAATTTTTAATTTGGTTAAGCCTGCCTTTACCTGCAGATGCAGGTGCAGTAACAAAAAGATATAAATTGGCAAAGACTTTACGTTGGTCGTAAATACCAAAGAGTTTAGGAAAACAGGCACTAAAAGCGGTTAAAGCTCCCAATAACAAAATGTCTTTTTCCTCTTGACTGCTCGCAGGATTTACAACTTGTTGTAAAAACTGCGGTAAGCTATTAAATACCTCATCCGGTATTGTTGGCATTGCTTGCTCTGGTACATCAACAACAGTTGCTACATTTGTTACAATCTCGTTGTTGTTTTGTTGCTTCATCGGTTTTATACCTGCCTGATGTGCATAATGGTAAAACGTTGCAATGGTAATGCCGTGACCTTTTGCATTTAGGCATTTGTTAAATTGTTCGTCACATTCTTTTGAATCATAACCTACATAGTTTTTACTTATTCTGTGGAAATAATCTCTTCCTGTCTCTCCATATTCTTCAGCCAAAGAAAATCCTAAATCTCTCCAAGTGGCATAATTTCCTGTGATGTCTATACCTGATTGCTCAATTGTAGAAATGTAGGTTTCAATGTCGTTATCAGCAACAGCAACAACAAATGTTGTTGCGTTGTTGCTTGTTGGTTGCGGTTGCTCTTCTGGAACTTCCAACCATTCTTTTGGATTAAATATTTTGGTCATAATGCTTGGTGTCTTTTATGTAAAAAGGCTGTTGGGTCGTATGGTAAAAAACACGCTCTGGAAACGTCTTTACCTGACTGGTCAACCTCAATATTATAGGTATGCTTAATGTAATTGGCTACTGCGGTGAAATACTCTGAATGTGTTACTTCTGAAACATCAATTCTGATAATCCATTTTAGTCCATCTCCAGATGGTGATGTAAATAGCATTTCGGTTTCAAAGTATTCATCGTTTAGTAATTGCTTTTTTAACTCTTGAAGATTATCTAAATGGTCAAAATCAATAGTTAATAGATTGGAATGCTGTAACAAATTACTATCATTTCGCTTTTCAAACGTTCCTGAAAAGGTGACGTAATCAAAGCGATTCGCTTTGAATTTACGTGCTTCTTTTACATCGGTTATTGCTCTTAAATCTTCAGTAATTCTTTTGTATTTATCACTTGTGATTAATGCAAATACTTGATGTAACCGCATAGTTTCCGCAGGAAACACATTGCGAACTGGGGCTTTGAAAAAGCTACAGTAAGCATACCAGGTATCGTCTGGACCATTCAACCAATCTAATTCGCTTTTTTCCTTGACTTCTAAATTGAGATGTAATTCTTGGTTAATCTTGAGCAACAATTCTTCTTCATCGGTAATTCTAAAATGGTATTGTGCAAAATCAAATACATCACCGTTAAAGGTCTTTAGCTCTGTGTCTCGATGTGTTGCTATTACACCATCAATATGAATCCGTAAGGTTTCGTTACCACCATTAAAAGGGTTTCGGGTTATCCCGCAGTCCCTTCCTTTTACAGAAAGGACTGTTGTTTCAGGATAATACTGTCTTAACACGTAGGCATAAATTTTTAAGCCGTAATGTGTTTTGTCTAAAATTGCCTCTCTACTTACTTCCATCTCGTTTGAAATTATGGTTGTAGTAGTTATCTTGAAGCAATTGCTCCACATCGGAAACCTTGTAATAAAACTTACCCTTTACCTTGCTATAAGGTAGTGTTCCGTTGTCTCTAAAGGTCTGTAAGGTTCGCTTACTGATGTGTAAGGTCTGCAATACGTCTTGGTTGTCTATCCACTTATCTTTTAGTACTTCTGCTCTCGAATGTCGTAACAACTCGATACGTGCTTTTAAGTCCTTTATTTCTTGTGAGAGTGCCAAGAGTAAATCGATTATTTCAGTCATAACTTCACCGCTCCTTTCTTAATTAAGTAATCGGCAGCTTGCTGTTCGATTTCATCTTGTGAATCAACACGGTTAGTTAATAACCATTGCTCCAGTTCAACTCTGTTGAAATAAATTTTCTTACCATTCGGTTTGTAATGCGGAATGGTTCCAGTACTCGTAAGCTTGTATAAATGGGATTGTGACAATTCCAAAAATTTACAGGCTTCGTTAAAGCTCAATACGTTTTTTACAATAATGTTTCTGTCTAAAACGTGTGCTTCGATAATTTTAAGACGTTCTAATATTTCGTCCATAACTAATTAATTTTAAGTAATAGAAATGGACATCTGGCCAAATGTCATTCTTGGTTTTCAAGAACAGGACAAAGGTTTAAAATCAATGATTTTTAAAGTGTGAGAGTTTTATATGAGTGTGAGAATACAATGAGATTTCTAAATAATCTCATTGTTTTTTATTGTATTTGTTTGAAGATATTATCAATGGTTTCCTTTTTTAGAGGTGCTTTACTTTTGGTATAAAGATTTTGAGCTGTCAATGGTTTACCCAATTTTGTATAAAATAAACCCGTAGATTCAATTAAAGTGGGTGTCATATTTTTGAAATGTGGCTGCAACCGTTTAACAACATATTTAAACTCGGTTGTTTTACAATCTAAATAGATTTTCTTTTGAAAACCTTTAAAATCTTTAGCCACTAATAAATTATGCAAGTCTTTAACATCTGTTTTTGCATCAAGTAAATCAATACTTAATTGAAGCCTGCTCAATATTTTAGACAACCATTCAGAATCATCTTTTAAATATCCAAATGAGGTTTTTTGTTTGCTTTTCGGTTTAGATGGCTTTTTAACTACCTCTTTTTTATCTACTTCTAATTTTACAAATACTGAAGTATCAAAATCAGTATCACTAAAATATTTTTCTGCTATTTCTTGAATTGAGAATAACCCAGTTTCTGAAAATTGTCCGTATTGTTCTTGTAGTTCAATGTATAAGCGAATTGCAGCTACTTTTAAGTAATTGATGATGTAATCAGTATCGTTGCCTAAATCGTTACTTATAGACTGCTTTTTGATGTAGGCGGCAATATCCTTTAGATACTTATCGTATTTATTAAATTGTCTTGTATATCTGTATTTGCTTTCGGGTTCTCCTGCATCGGTTGGAAATTCGGATTTTAATGCTGCTAATTCAGTTTCGGTATCATTTGAAATCAGCTTAAAGTAATATTCTTTTTTACTGTTCAAAGGTCTTTTAAAGTTTACTTTAAAAACCGCATTATCAGCTTTTGGTAGTTCCTTTAATTCAGAGTCCAAAAAATTAAATTCTCGTTCTGATCTATTGTCTCTATGTAACCCGTTGGTAATCGATACCAAACTTGCAAATACATTTCCTTTCATTATAAATCCAATTGAATACGGTTAGCAGCTTCTTTCTTTTTATCATCAATTACTTTGGCATAAATCTGTGTTGTTCTCAACTCTTTATGTCCTAATAATTTTGATACTGTGTAAATATCTGTACCCAAAGTTAATTGTAAAGTGGCATAGGTATGACGCGCACAATGAAAAGTAATATTTTTAGTAATACCTGCTTTTAACATCCATTGTTGCAATTTTAGATTTGACCAAGCACTATAATGTAAGCCTTCAAAAACTTTTGCTTCGGGTTTTCCTGCTTCACCTAATAATTCTCTTGCTTGTTCTGATATTGGCAAAGTTTCTGCTCCTTTGGTTTTCTTTTGTCTGAAACGTATGTAATAACCCATTTCTTTAGAGTGTTGGATTTCTGACCACAACAATTTTTCAATATCTGACCAACGTAATCCGGTAAGGGCTGAAAATATAAACGCATTTTTTAATAGTGGTAATTCACATTCTGTGTTAACTGCTTTTTGTAATTCATCAAGCGTTAAAAATTCTCGTTGAGGTTCTCCTTGTTTGAAATAATCTACACCATTAGCTGGATTGACTTTTAAAATACCATCCTTTACCGCTTGCTTTAAAGCTGCGCAAAATTTACCATAGTATGAATATTTAGAGTTTTGAGACAATTTTTTACCTGCTCTTGCCATAGCATCTTTGTCTAAATACTCTTTGAAACGCTCAACAAATGATTTATCCAAATCTTGGAAACTTACATCCGTAGGACAAAAGATTTTCAAATGTTTTAGCATACTGTTCCAATTCCCGTAGTTGCCAGAGCTTGTGTTTTTCTTTTCAGCTAAAGCCGTAACATAAGTAATAAAGCTTCCTTTTAATTTCTCAATATCCTGAAAGCCATAAATACCATTTTGTATTTCTATTTGACGTTGTGCGCAAATGGTTTCTGCTAATTGCTTGGTTTTCTTGTTAACCTCTCTTTCAGTTTTAGTTTTAGGATTAGGTGTAAGGTATAATCGCAAATACTCGGTTTTGCGTTTTCCTTTATGATAGTAATCTAAATACAGACTTATCTTATCATTCTTTTTGCGTTGTCTTAATGTTACTTTCATAGGATGTTAATTAAAGAGGTTTTCTATTTGCCATCTGGCTACAATACGTTTTCTTCCAAAAGGGACTGCTTTTAAGCGTCCTTGTTGAATCATTCTTTGAATGGTCCATCTACTTACACCAATCAATTGTGAAGCTTCTGTCACGCTTAAAAAATCTTTGTTATTTACCGTGTTGAGGTTTGGAATTTGGACAGCTTCCTTTTGCTGCTGCATATCCTTTGTGAGAGTAGCTTGTACTTTTTCTTTACGCTTACGTGCCTTATAGGCTTTTTTAGCGCAAGTATCACCACAGTATTTAGTTACTGTTGTGCGTGCTGTAAAAGCATTACCGCAATGTTTACAGGTTTTTGGGATGTATAAATTACTGCTCATAAATGGTGCTTTATGTAGCGTTATGGTGCAACGTGGGGCAATATGGTGCATCATTTCGCCAATCTTTTAGCCAACAGATTTGGGCAACAAATCCGTATTTAAGGCAACAGATATACAACAAATTTAGTTAAAAAAGAGCAAAAAAGCAACAAAAAAGAGAAGATAAAAACACGTAAAGTCAGTAAAATCAATACATTAACAAACAAAAGAAAATAAGTTACTTCCCGATACAAAAGTTAGCAAAAATATTTCCCAGTAATTCATCATTGGTTACTTGCCCTGTAATCTCTCCAAAGTAGTACAGCGCCTGTCGAATGTCAATGGCAAGCAAATCCCCGCTTAAATTGTCTTGTAAACCCTGTTGCACTTTTTTTATTTCTTCCAGGGCTTTATTGAGGCTGTCGTAGTGGCGGGTGTTGGTGACTATGGTATCTCCAGAGGTCAAGGCACCGGTATTAACCAGGGAAAGTAGTTTCTCTTTAAGCTGCTCGATGCCGTCTTTCTTTAAAGCGCTGATTAAAATGGCTTCAGGAAATTTTTTAGTAAGTATTTGTTTGCTTTCGCTAGATAGCAAATCGGTTTTGTTTGCAATTAACAAGACCTGTTTTTGCGGATATTTGTTTTTGATTTTGTTGATTTCTACTTCCAGTGCGGCAAAGTTATTTGCATACCCATTGGCATCAAATAAAAATAACACCAGTCGCGCTTGCTTGATTTTTTCATAAGTTTTTGAAATACCTATTGATTCGATGGTGTCGATGGTATCTCTAATTCCTGCGGTATCGATAAAGCGGAAACCTATGCCGCCAATACTGAGTTCATCTTCAATTGCATCGCGTGTGGTGCCGGCAATGTCTGATACAATGGCACGCTCTTCATTAAGCAGTGCATTAAGTAGTGTTGATTTTCCGGCATTGGGTGCACCGGCGATGGCTACAGGTATTCCTGCTTTAATCACACTCCCTGTGGCAAAGGAGTCGATGAGTTTTTTAAGGACATTTTCAATTTTAAGCAGTAAAGCTTCAAACTGCTTTCGGTCTGCAAACTCCACGTCTTCTTCGGCAAAATCGAGTTCGAGTTCGATAAGTGAAGCAAAATTGAGCAGTTCTTCTCTCAGGTTAGCAATTTCGTTACTAAACCCTCCGCGCATCTGCTGGATAGCAACTTGATGAGCAGCTTCATTTTCACTGGCGATGAGGTCTGCAACGGCTTCGGCCTGGCTGAGGTCCATTTTTCCGTTAAGGAAAGCGCGCAAGGTAAATTCGCCTGCTTGTGCGCTTCTGCAGCCTTTTCGCAATAGCAATTGTATAATTTCCTGTTGGATGTATGAACTTCCATGGCATGAAAATTCAACAGTGTCTTCACCGGTGTAGGATTTTGGGTTTTTAAAAACTGTTGCCAACACTTCGTCAATCACTTTTTCTCCATCAATGATATGGCCAAGATGAACGGTGTGTGTGTGCTGCAGTTTTAAATCTTTGTTATGAATGGACTTAAAAACTGTTGCACCTATGGTAAGTGCATCTGGCCCTGAAAGTCTTATAACAGCAATGGCACCGGCACCTGAAGGCGTTGCTAGTGCTACTATGGTATCTTGATTTTGCATAGACCACAAAGGTACAAAGAAGTTGGCTGGTATGGTAAAAATATACTCTATTGTCAATTTAATCTCAAAAAACCACGGCAATTTTTTTATCTTTAACAAATAGAAAAAAATGATTTCAAAAAAGATATGTATTGTTGACGATGATGATTTTTATAAATTGTTATTGAAAAAAACGATACAAAATTTGAAAATAAATACTGAAGTAATCTCATTTTGTAATGGAGAAGAGGCTATAAAAGGGCTTTTTGCTCTCAACTCAAACATAGAAAATCTTCCTGATATTATTCTTTTGGATATCAATATGCCCGTAATGGATGGTTGGGAATTTATGGAACATTATCTCGCCCTTAAACATAATTTTGCAAAAGAAATGACGCTTTATATAGCCAGTTCCTCCATTGCAAGCCAAGACATCCAGAAATCAAAGTCCTTTAAAGAAATTTCGGGCTATCTGATCAAGCCTATTTTTAAGGAAACAATAAAAAATCTACTTGAAGAAAAAGTTGTTTTGTAACAAAATGTGTATAAAATAGACTCATAGTTAGTATCAATCATAAAAATAAAAACTATGGAAGTCATCAATCCAGACAACACTATTCCGCTTAGGAAAGACAATCAACTCCTTTTAATCACTCATTTATCACAGCTTCTTACCTATGTAACGGGTTTTGGGGGTTTATTGGTTCCCATTATCATTTGGGCTGTTAATAAAGATAAAATTGAAGGCTTGGATCAACACGGAAAAGAAATTATCAACTTTCAACTTAGTATGATTCTTTTTGCACTAATTTGCATTCCGCTTATCCTAGTCTTAGGTTTAGGCATTTTGGGACTCATTATACTGGGCATCATATCATTTGTGTTTCCAATAGTAAATGGTATTAATGCCAGCAACGGAAACTTTTCAAAATATCCTTTTACCATTCGATTTTTACAATAAAAAAAAACCGCAATCTTAAAAAGTTGCGGTTTAGACATTGTGAGGTTAAAATACTAACGATTAAATTTTAAACATTTTCAGTTAGTAATATTTTAAATGATAAATATAATTAATTATTTAACATAACTGGCATAACAAGCATAATGATATGCTCACCCTCATCCAGACCATCAGCTGGTGTTAATATTCCGGCACGATTGGGTAATGACATTTCTAATGATACTTCATCGCTGGTTAAATTAGCCAGCATTTCAGTTAAAAAACGTGAATTAAAACCTATCTGCATATCGTCTCCCTGATAACTACAAGTGAGTCGCTCTTCGGCTTTGTTTGAGTAATCAATATCCTCGGCCGAAATATTCAACTCTGCACCTGCAATTTTTAAACGAATCTGGTGCGTCGATTTGTTTGAAAAAATAGATACACGGCGCACAGAGCTTAAAAACTGACTTCTGTCAATACTTAATTTATTTGGATTTTCTTTTGGAATGACCGCTTCATAGTTTGGGTATTTTCCATCAATAAGGCGGCATACCAGTTCGATGTTATCAAATACAAATTTTGCATTGGATTCATTGTATTCAATTAATACATCTTCTTCACTTCCCGCAAGAATTGATTTCATTAAGTTCAAAGGCTTTTTAGGCATAATAAACTCAGCGGTTTCTGAGGCTTTTACATCTTCCCGAGTATATTTCACGAGTTTATGAGCATCTGTTGCTACAAAGTTTAAACTTTCGGTTGAAAATTGAAAAAATACACCACTCATCACCGGTCTTAAATCATCATTTCCACTGGCAAAAATAGTTTTACTAATAGCAGTAGCAAGAATGTCTGCTTGTATAACAGTACTGCTGGGACTACTTATTTCAATGGCTTTTGGAAACTCTGCTCCATCGGCATAAGCAAGTGCATATTTACCATGATTGGAGCTTATTTCAATTGTGTGATTATCTTCTACAACAAAAGTTAGCGGTTGTTCAGGAAAGGTTTTTAAAATATCGAGTAACAATCTGGCAGAAACGGCAATACTTCCTTTACTGTCACTTTCAACCTCTAGAACTCCTGAAATGGTAGTCTCCAGGTCTGATGCAGAGACCCGTAAAGAGTCCTTATCCAATTCAAAGAGAAAATTTTCAAGAATGGCAAGGGTATTACTTGTGTTGATGATTCCACCTAAAACCTGAAGCTGTTTTAGTAAATAAGAACTGGATACAATAAATTTCATTATTAATTATAAATTTTAGAACTGTTAAAATTTCAACTACCCACAAATATATTGCAATATGCTTTAAAGCCGAAACAAACTTATTAACAAAAATCAAGTGTACTTTTTCTTTCGAACCCACCAAAATAAACCTCCAAAAATTGAGAGCATTGCCAGTGGTAACAATAGATTAAGGGCTTGCCATTTACCGCGTTCTTGAATTGTTTTTTGCTGGTCAAGAAAGGGGATTACAATTTCTTTGCTTCTTATGTTTATAAGTCCGTTTTCATCAAGCAAGTAATTTACTGTATTGAGAAGAAAATCCTTATTTCCATAACGTGTATTGGTCCATTTGTCAAAGCCTAACTCAAGGGGTCTGTTACCCTGAAATTGATTTTTAATGACATCTCCATCACTTATTACAACCATTTTTGAATTGACACCTTCTTCCTTATGACCTTTATATTCAAAAGGTTTTATGCGGTTTTTATAAACAGAAGTAAATGCTCCCTCTAAAAGTACAGCAAGCGGCACTTCACCGGCAGAAAATAACTGCATGTTTGGCTTGTTTTGAATCACATCAAGATTGGTTCTAATTTCTGTGTCGAGACTTATTTGTGCAGGCATTCCAACAACCCGGGTTATTGGGGAGGTGGCCAATAAAACGGTTTTGTTAATGTTGTTTTCAAGTAAATCAATGGGACTGGCAAAATCAAACTTAACCCCTTCAATATTATTAACTATGGGATGGTTTTTTGTACTTGTTGATAATGGACTATAAAACCATGGGTAGGTGTTAAACTGGCTGTCAGCTTCTGTACCAGTTGCTAAAACAATTGGAGCAGCATACATGTCATTGACTAATACAGGGTTGATTCTTACGCCATAGCGAAAGAAAAAATCTGTCAAATTTAAAGTTTTGCCAAAAGCAAATGTAGCACCTGTATTAAATAAACTATCCATTTCCACGGCCACTTTATCTACCAGCCAAAGGCTTTTTCCGCCTTGCATCGTATATTGATCCAAAACATATTTTTCAGCGTCTGTAAAGGCTTCTGTGGGTTTTGCAGAAATGATTAAGTCATATTCCTGTATTTCTCTAATTGCTTTTAACGGATTAACAGCAACAGAGTCTAAAGTGAATTTTGCCGTAAAATAAGTCTCTTTTAAGGTGGTTATAAAATCAGCAATATACCGGTCTTGCAATTGGCCGTTACCACTTAAAACGGCTATTTTTTTTGATTTGGGTGTGATTATTTTATTAAACCCATCTGCAAAAGCATATTCGAGATTTTGAATGGAATTTGTCACGCGTTCTTCAGAAGTAGCTCCCAGTTTATTTTTAAGTAAGGGCACCTGCACGAGTCGTTCTTCATAACTTATGATTGCCCAGGGATAAACATACTCTTGCGTAAATCGCCCTCCGTCCTGAACACTTACTTCTGCCGGCAGAAGGGATTCTTTTAATTCAGTAATCATTCGGCCAAAGTAGTTATAGTAATTCACTTCTTGTATCCATTCTTTTTCAGAAAGCGATTTGTTTTCATATTGGGTTCTTTTTGATTTGAAATTACTTTCTAGACTTGCTAAATTATCCTCCAAACTTTCAATGTATTGTTTCCCTTCAATGAAATCAAATTTCACATTTGAATTTTTAGATGCAAATTCTTCAAGTAATTGCCGGGTTTCAGTTTGTAAGCGTCTGAATTCTGCCGGAAAGGTTCCTTCCAATAAAACTTCTATAACTACAGGTTTATCTGCCGCATCAAGAGTTTCAATAGCCGCTTGTGAAAGGGTGTATCTCTTGTCTTGTGTTAGGTCAAATCGTTTGTAGATTAGGTTGCCAATAACATTGAGTCCAAAAACCACTAGCAGTAGCCAAAGTATTTTTGTTGTATTGGAGGTTTTTTTAGGCATTGTCTTTTTGTAGTTTAATTACCGTCAATCCTAAAAAGAAGAGTGCCACACTCACAAAATAAACTACATCTCGCGTGTCTAAAACGCCACGTGCTACACTGTCAAAATGAGATTGCATTCCCAAATTGGATACAAAATAATCATAAGAACCAAACAGATTGTAATTAGCAATCCCTTCAAAGCCATAGTACATAAAGAAGCACAAAAAAACAGCAACGATAAAAGCTACAATTTGATTTTCAGAAAGGGTAGAAGCAAAAACACCCATGGAAGTGTATGCTAATATGAGAAAAAAAAGACCCAAGTAAGAGCCCAATGTGCTTCCAAAATCCCAGTTTCCCGGTGGGTTGCCCAATTCTGATATGGTATAGATATACAAAACTGTTGGCAATAATGCCAGGAGAATCAAAATCACTGCACCGGTATATTTACTTAAAACAATTTCTTTTATTGAAATGGGTTTAGTGAGCAATAATTCTAAGGTTCCCATTCGTTTTTCGTCACTAAAACTGCGCATGGTTACCGCCGGAATTAAAAACAGCAATACCCAGGGTGCAAGCTGAAAAAAGGAGGTCAATTCTGCAAAACCCGCATTTAAAATATTGAAAGGTCCGTCAAAAAGCCATAAAAATAAACCGTTAATAACTAAAAAAACAGCAATCACCAGATAGCCAATCAGCGAGCCGAAAAAAGAATGAATTTCTCTTTGAATGAGTGCAATCATAAGTAACTATATAAACTTTTTGAAGTCCGCAATATTGTATTACAATTTTAATAATTCAGTGATTGAGCAAAAATAGAAATAACTTTGGATATTTAGACTTTAAAACGGAGTTCCTCTCAAACCTGACAGCTTAATTGAAACATTTCAAAATCAAAAAATACTATATTTGCAAACAACAAGCAGCCATGGAATATCTTAAAACCCCATTCAAAGACCTGATTATATGCAAACCCAAACTTCTTGGTGATAGCAGGGGTTATTTTTATGAAACCTTTAATGAAGCCCATTTCAAAGATAATACGGGTCTTCATGTTCATTTTGTACAAGATAATCAGTCCATGTCACAGTTTGGTGTTGTGAGAGGGCTGCATATGCAAGGGGGTGTATTTGCTCAAGCTAAACTGGTGCGTTGTATCAAAGGAAAAGTGCTGGATGTGGTGGTTGATATGCGCAACGAGGAGCCCACTTTTGGCAAATTTTTTTCCGTCGAACTCTCAGAAGAGAATCACACCCAACTCTTTATTCCCAGAGGATTTGCTCACGGGTTTTCGGTACTTAGTGAGTCGGCAATTTTCATCTATAAATGTGACAATTTTTACAACCGTGACTTTGAAATAGGTGTGGCATATAACGATCCGCATTTTCAAATAGACTGGCAACTTCCTAAAGATAAAATGATTATATCTGAAAAAGATAAAAACAATCCCGCTTTCGCGGAAGCATATCAAAATCTCAAAGCCCTTTAACTATGTATTCAAAATCAAGTATTTTGGTTACCGGAGCAAATGGTCAATTGGGTCAAGCTTTGAAAAAAAATATACAAAGCCCAAATTCTTTTTTTTATACAGATTCCAGCTCTTTTGATATTACCAACCAGGAACAAATGACTTTGGTGTTTGAAAAATTAAAACCTGCTGTTATCATTAATACAGCTGCATACACTCAGGTAGATCAGGCAGAAACTGAAATTGAACAGGCTTATAAACTCAATGTTGAAGCAGTCAAAAATCTTTCAGCGTTTTGTATAAAATACAATTGTGCACTCATTCACATTTCAACAGATTATGTTTTTGACGGAAAGCAATTGACACCCTATAAAGAAACAGATGCTCCCAGTCCCGTTACAGTCTATGGAAAAAGTAAAAGAGAAGGGGAGTTGGCAATTCTGGAAAGTGGTTTGCAGCGTTTTGCCATCATCCGCACCTCGTGGTTGTATAGCGAATTTGGAAATAATTTTTATAAAACAATGCTTCGATTGGTTGAAACCAAAACAGATCTTAACGTGGTAGATGATCAACGGGGAAGTCCCACCAATGCAAACGAACTTGCAAAAGCTTTGCTGGTAATCGCTTCAAAATTAAGCTCAGAAAATTCAGGAGTTTATCATTATTGCAATGATGGAGAAACCACCTGGTATGGGTTTGCAAAAGCCATATTCAAAAAACACAAACTCTCAGTAAAGGTAAATCCGGTTTCTTCAAATGAGTTTCCAACAGCGGCTAAACGGCCAGCCTATAGTGTGCTGGATACCTCAAAAATCAAAAGAGTTTTTGATATTGAAATTCCCTCTTGGGTGGAAGCTTTTGAAAAGATTTAATTGTTTTTTTATACTCAAAAAAAAATACCTGAAGCAGGCTGGCTTCAGGTATTTGTTATTACCAAATGAACTAGGGATTAATCATCTAGTAAATCAATAGCATCTTTCATTATTTCCTTAATTTGATTTGCTAGCGCATTATTGCCATCCTGGTCTGTTGGACTGATTTCAATAACACCATCACCGTTACCATCAGTAGCTCCGGTTAAATTAACTACGTTTGTGTTAAATAAGAAAGTGAGGTCAAAGTTTATAATTAGGTTTTCTCCGTCATTTTCAATAACGATAGGGACATTTGTGTCTTCAAACTCTATTTCCACCTCTTCTTCAAAGTTGTGCCAAAAGATAAAAGGGGTTCCATTTATTGCTCCTTCAATAAGAATAGAACGTTGAAATAGTTCATTTCCCGGATCTCTGCTTCGTGTTATTTCAAATTCCAGCTCTTCATATTCCCCTACAGGTATATCAACGGTTGCAATGGGAAAAACAAGATTGGGTTCTGAAAGGTTTAGTACAAATGGACCTTCAAGTTCAATATCACTGTAATAATTTCCGCCAATTCCTCCATCGTCGTCATCGCCAAAGTCATCATCATCAAATTCAAGTTCAAAATCTTCCACATTTACTAAAAATTTGGTTACTTCAATTTCAGCAAAAGCTCTGCCGGAATTAAAAGTAGCTTTCGCACCCAGGACAGTTGCTGCTGTTTCATCAGATGAGTTTGAACTGTCATCCTTACTGCAGGAAACAAGCACAAAAGTGGAGAGTGCAATAATAAATAAGGGTTTAAAAATGATTCTTTTCATAATAAATTGTTTTTGTTTGTTTGTATATGGAACAATTGAAAAACAATTTACCCTACCTTTTTTATTCGTGAAGTACTAAAAAGGGTATTGTCTTTTGATAGTTGATTTTACTTTTTTCAGGATTAAAAAAAAGTTGTTGAAAAAAATGAATATTTTTTGCGACCATAGCAATGAGTTTGATTTCATGCTTTTCAACACATTTTTGGATGGCTTCATTCATATTTTGGTGTGTTATAGAATGAAATTCGTGTTTTGAATCAGAAAAATAATCAGCTAGCAATTCTTTATTTTCTTGCATTTCGTCAAGAACTTTCTCGTTAGATTTGGTCACGTGAAAAATGTGCAATTTTGCATCAAACAATCCTAAAATAGAAGCAATTGGGTTGAGTAAATTAGGTCCGAAAAAAATACTGTAATCTGTGGGCAATGCCACTTGATCAACTTTAGTAAAGATTGCATTTTCAGGAACGACAAGCAAGTTGCATTTTACCTTGTTGAGAACATCTGTGGTGTTTGAACCCACAGCGTATTTTTTAATCATATTTGCTCCCTGAGTTCCCATAACAATCAAATCCAGGTGTTTGTCTTGTACTTCATTTCTAATGGCATCAACAATAACTCCATTTGCGACAAGAGTAAAAAACCGGTGATTGAACTTTAAATTGTTCTTTTCAATTTTTTGAATGAGTTCATTGAGTTTGTTTTTGTCCTCTAGATTCTGTTTAGATTTATGTTGGATTCTTGAAGAAGTAACTCCCTTAATTACAACGGTTTCATTAACATGAAGTAAATAAAAAGTACAACTACAGTTTTTAAAAAACTGAAGTGTGTACCTTATGGCATTCCATGAATTATCAGAAAAATCTGTTGGAATTAAAATGTTTGTCATTATTCTACCCGCTGTTTGAGAGCAAAAATAGCTTGAAAGAAAGGTGCAGGAAATGACAAATATCATAAACACAAAACAGACTATATTGTTAACAATTTTTATCCGCTCCTTTTCGGCATTCTTTTTGTTTTTAAGTACCTTTGGAGATTGATGTCTATGGGAATTTTAAATCACCTAAAAACAAGAAATTTTCTTAGAACCCGGTTATTGCAATTGTGAAAAGGAATTCATTTTTTTAAATTAAACAAAAATTTGACTATTTCAATCAATTAACTGAATAGATATCTTAAAAACAGCACGTTATGGTAAAGTTTACAATCATAAAAAAATTAAAAACAAACAACCGTTTTAATTATACGCCTCGTTACTATAAAGGCAAAGAAGATGCAAATCCTGAAAACTTTTCTACTAAAATAGATATGTATTCAGGAACTTATAATAAAAATGATTTTGGTGGAAACTGGAAAGAAGCCCGGATGGCAAATCGTAAAACCCATAATGTTGAATTTAATAGCACCATACTTATCATAATTGCAGTATTATTATTGATTTTTTTATTCATAATCGATTTTGACCTTTCTATCTTTAAGAATCTCCTGTAAATGGCAGATAAAATTCATTTATTACCCGATCATGTAGCCAATCAAATTGCAGCAGGAGAAGTTGTTCAACGTCCGGCTTCTGTTGTTAAAGAATTACTTGAAAATGCTATAGATGCGGGTTCTTCTCATATAAAACTGCTTATAAAAGATGCCGGAAAAACACTCATTCAAGTCATTGATGATGGTGAAGGAATGAGCACTACTGATGCGCGTTTGAGCTTTGAGCGCCACGCCACTTCCAAAATTAAATCGGCCGAAGATTTATTTCAATTGCACACAAAGGGTTTTCGAGGTGAAGCACTTGCTTCAATTGCTGCGGTGGCTCATGTGGAGTTAAAAACCAAAACCCAAAATGATGAAGTGGGATCTATTCTAAAAATTGAAGGCAGTGAGGTGGTGGAACAGGAAATGACCGTTACGCCCAAAGGAACTTCAGTGGCTGTTAAAAATTTATTTTTTAATATTCCTGCACGTCGCAATTTTCTCAAATCAAATCCCGTTGAAACCCGTCATATTATTGATGAATTCCACAGAGTAGCCCTTGCACATCCCAACGTGGGCTTCTCCATGTTCAACAATGGAGCTGAGGTTTTTCAACTACCTGCTTCAAATATGCGCCAGCGCATTGTGAGTATTTTTGGAACAAAAACAAATGAAAAACTTGTCCCTGTTTCTGAAGAAACTCCCGTTGTAAAAATTGAGGGATTTGTCATCAAACCCGAATTTGCCAAAAAAAGCAGGGGAGACCAGTTCTTTTTTGTTAACGACCGGTTTATAAAAAGTGGTTATTTGCATCACGCGGTTTTGGCTGCTTTTGAGGGTTTGCTCAAAGAAAGTATGCAACCCGGTTATTTTCTATTTCTTCAAGTGGATCCCAAATCCATTGACATCAATATTCACCCTACAAAAACCGAAGTTAAATTTGAAGATGAACACACCCTTTATGCTATGCTTAGAGCTGCAGTTAAGCATAGTTTAGGTCAGTTTAACGTGGCGCCTGTTCTTGACTTTGACCGTGATAAAAACCTTGATACACCTTATGAATACAAAAACAAAGCCATAGGAATTCCTCAGGTTGAAGTAGATAAAGAATTCAATCCCTTTAAGGAAAACACAGGAACATCTCAAAAAAATATTTCCTTTCCTTTTAAAAGGGAAAAAGCGACATCGTGGGAGGGACTT
>JANSXN010000120.1 GCA_024742935.1 Flavobacteriaceae bacterium | reverse complement strand
TTGACCGTCTCAATTAATCTTCTCAGGTTTTTATTACTCGGTTTATTCTCTGTATTATTTCTGACCGTTTCCAATCAAAAAAAATACGCTGTCAATTCAATATATCAATGAACTTGTCCTATTTTATAAAGACGTGTTTTTCTTATTTTTTTGTCGCCCTGTCTCCCAAAGCGGGTGCAAAGATAATACCCTTTTTTAATCCCACAAGATTTATTTCAAAAAAAATTGAAAAAAATATTTTTGAAAAAATTGCAGTTAAATAGTATCTGACATGAACGTTGGTCGCTTATCAAAATATATCCCTCAAAGCGGATGCAAATATAATACTGTTTTAGTAGTGAGCAAGTAAAATTTCAAACTATTATAAAGAAATTTTACAGTTAAAATCTAACTTACTGAAAACGATTAATTTGTACTTGAATATAATTTTTAGCGAACTACTAAGATACGAAAAAAAATAAAATTTCAAAGTAAATTTAGATTATTTACTCATCCATTTTTCTTTTAAATCAAAATAGTTTAAGGGAGTAGCCGGGTGCTGAAGCTCAAGTACACCTTCCTGAAAGCCTCGCTGAAGAATATCTTCAATGAGAAAATCTTCTTTAACCGTCTCAGGCTGAAATTCTGATTTTAAGGAGATATCAAACATACTTGCTGTAGTGTTGTACCAAAATGCCCTCCACCCTGTCCTTAAATCTTTAACTAAGTCAAACACAGTCACACCTGTTTGGCGGTGTATTAGCTTCACCAATATACGGCCTTCGCTTCTGGTGAGTTTTTTGAGTTCATCGGTAAACTCCTCTTCTATGTATTTTTGGATTCTTTTGGTGTAAATGCGACGGTCTCTATTTGACTCCAAGGATTCAAGTCTTTCATTCATAGTATATAATCTGTCGGCAGCAATTTTTGCATAGGGATACACCTTTCGGGTTCTTCTCCTTAGGATAAGATAAGCTCTTCTTTCAGTGGCGGAATCAAACTTTAAATTGTTTAATAAATATACTTCTTCCAGATCGATGAATTGTCTGGGAAGCGTATCACCGTCAATAATCATATATATGTATTCTGTGGTATCATTTTTATGGTACCGATACTTATCATCATCTTGTGCCAAACCTACAAATGGTAACAGAAATAAAATAAGGCAGCTTAACTTTGTCATAAAATTCATTTGATTTTGGAGCTATTTGCTAAAATCATTCCAAAATTAAACATTATATCTTCTTGTGTTATTAAATTCTTATTAATATTGGTATTTTCGCTAAAAAATACAACAATGGCAAAATCAATACTTAATAAAAAATCGCTTACTTTTCTTGAAAACTATTTAAACAACGCAGCTCCCACGGGATATGAATCTGAAGGACAAAAACTTTGGATGGAGTATCTTAAGCCTTATGTCGATAGTTTTATAACTGACAACTATGGTACCGCCGTGGGCGTCATCAATCCAAAAGCAACATACAAAGTAGTGATTGAAGGGCACGCTGATGAAATTTCCTGGTATGTCAATTATATAACTGATAATGGGTTGATCTATGTTATTAGAAATGGAGGAAGCGACCACCAAATAGCCGCTTCAAAAAGGGTAAACATCCATACTAAAAATGGAATTGTACAAGGTGTCTTTGGATGGCCCGCCATACATACCCGAAAAAGCAAAGAAAAAGAACAATCCCCAAGTCTTGACAATATTTGTATTGACGTGGGCTGCTCAAACAAAGAAGAAGTATTAAAACTGGGTGTACACGTGGGATGCGTGATTACCTATCCCGATACTTTTTTCGTTTTAAACGAAAACAAATTTGTGTGCCGCGCACTGGATAACCGTATGGGCGGATTTATGATTGCTGAAGTGGCCCGCCTTTTAAAAGAAAATAAGAAAAAGTTACCTTTTGGCTTGTATATTACTAATTCCGTTCAGGAGGAAATTGGTTTAAGAGGTGCCGAAATGATTACCCAAACAATAAAACCAAACGTCGCCATCGTGACAGATGTATGCCATGATACCACAACACCTATGATTGAAAAGAAAACCGAAGGCGAAACCAAAATTGGTGACGGCCCGGTGATTTCTTATGCACCAGCCGTCCAAAATAAATTGCGAGAGCTACTTATTGAAACTGCTGAAAAAAACAAAATTCCCTTTCAAAGAATGGCTTCATCCCGATCAACCGGAACAGATACAGATGCTTTTGCATACAGTAATGGCGGTGTGCCTTCTGCTTTAATATCACTTCCATTGCGATATATGCATACAACTGTAGAAATGGTGCATCGTAACGATGTGGAAAACGTTATCAAATTGATATATGAGTCTGTTTTGAACATTAAAAACGGACAGAGTTTTAATTATTTTGATTAGTTTGGTTTTTGGTATTTAAAGGGTTGAATAACAAGCTTACATATATATGTGTTTGGGGGGTCCCCCCGCTGTTGACG
>JANSXN010000066.1 GCA_024742935.1 Flavobacteriaceae bacterium | reverse complement strand
GTCTATATGGTTTTGTATGATAAAAAAGAAAAGGTGGACACTTCATTGGTTAAGAAAATGATTATGGATCGCTTGGGAAACATTATCCTTTTTGTTTTACTAATGGCAGCTCTATATGTAGCTTTTATCATTGTAGCTATTATAATCAGCTTAATTCCAATAATTGGCATATTTGCATACTATATATTAATTTATGCTTTTAATTCCTGGATTGGCATTTCATTTATGTCTATGATCTATGAAAAGCGTTCACCTGCAAATGCTCTAGGCGAAGGCTTTAACTTGCTCACCTCAAATTTTTGGAAGTGCATTGGCATCAATTTTATTATGGGATTAATTGTGATGGTTGTCATTGGCGCTGTTTACCTTTTACCGGGACTATTAACCGGAATTTATGTTTTTCACGCGATTGACACCAATATAGATGTTTCTGAGTCTGTTTTTGCAACGATTATTTTTACCTTAACTTTTTTTATAATTATCATTGCGACCGTTCTGTCAAATACCTTGCAACATTTTGCAAACGGCATTTTATTCTTTTCAATTCATGAAGAAAAATACAATTTTAATACACAAAGTAAAATAGAACAGATTGGACTGCATGAATCATAAATTTTTTATTGGTATATTCCTTTTTTTTAGCTCAAATTTTGCTGTTTTTCCGCAAGAAAATGGACTTCATCTACCCATTGAAGATACGCTTTATCAGGAAAAATCATTTTCAGAAAATCTGAGTGAGAAATATACCGGAAGGGATTTTCAATATGAAGACATGGAAGGTGTTTCCCAAAACTTCATAAGCCGGTTCTTTAATTGGTTTTTCAATAAAATTTCTGATCTATTTGGTTTTGAAGTCAATCCCGGATTGATCAAGACGTTTGAAATTATTTTTTATGCTTTATTAACTCTTGGTGCGTTATTCATTATAATCAAACTTCTTTTTGGAAAAGAAATATCAACTTTTAGAAAACAGGAAGCGGTTTTAAACAATTGGCGTATTGAAGAAGAAACCCTTGAAAAAAGTGATCTTGATGGGTTGCTTTCAGAAGCTATCAAAAATAAAGACTATCGGTTTGCCATAAGGTATTTACACCTCAAAGTATTACAATCCCTAAGCAGAAGTGGAATGATACAATGGCATTATGAAAAAACAAATATTGATTATAAGAAAGAGATACAGGATCACGCAATAAAACAAGACTTTGAAAGAGCAGCATATCTTTTTGATTATGTATGGTATGGAGAGTTTATAATTGATGAAGCTGCCTTTGAAAACGCCAATTCTCAATTTAAAAATTTACTGAATAAAATTAAAAAGTATGGATAATCGCTCAAGAAACATCCTCTACCTTTTCGGTATATTTTTAACAGTAATTATTTTTATTGAAATACTGCGACCTCAGCCTGTGAACTGGAATCCCAGCTACACTTCAGAAGATAAAATTCCTTTTGGTGGTTTTGTGTTGCATCAAGAGTTACAAGAGTTAATGAGTGTAAATGAGATTTCCACAGTTAAAGAATCTCCTTACACCTATCTTATTGAAAAAAGTGAACCTTTAGAATCCAACAGTCGAGTAGCTTATTTTTTCATCAATAACTATTTGAATTTTGATGCGGAAGAAACTTCTGCTCTTCTTGATTTTGTCGAAAAAGGAAATATAGCCTTTATTGCCGCTACTTTTATGGTTGGTGATTTAATTGACAGTTTAAAAATTAAAACCTACACAGAAAATGTGTATAGTGAAAGAGAACATAAAGCTATTTTCCAATCCCCTCAATTTGAAAATCAATTTGGGGTATTTAAAAGGGGGGTCTCAAAAACCTATTTTACCCAAATCGATACTTTAAATACTACGGTGCTTGGACACTTTGAAAACTCAGACGTTGAGCAAAGTGATGAAGAAAAAAAGGAAATAGATGCTGGAATTGACAGATTATTGGGTAAAGATCACGAAGATCAAACAAATGAAAAAATTATAGAAGAATCAAAAAATTTGGAAAAAATAGATCAAATTAATTTTATAAAAATTCCCCGAGGCGATGGTTATTTTTATGTGCACACTATCCCGCAGGCTTTTTCAAATTATTATTTATTAAACGGCAATGATTCTTATGCGGCAAAGGCTTTATCACATTTTGATGCAAATAGTATTTTATGGGATGATTACAAAAAATCCGGAAGACGATTTATTGAAACGCCTATGCGATATATCTTAAGTGAAGCTCCTCTAAAATGGGCTTATTATTTAACTGCAATAGGAATTCTTTTGTTTGTTCTATTTAAAGGAAAACGAGAACAGCGCATTATTCCCGTCATTAAACCACTTGAAAACACTACTGTTGAGTTTACCAAAACAATTGGGGACCTTTATTTTCAAAATAAAAATTACAGCAATATAATCAATAAAAAAATTGTTTACTTTTTAGAAAGAGTAAGAACAAAGTTTTACATAGATACTCAAAAAATTGATTCTGCTTTTGCAGAGAAACTCGCCACAAAGAATAATAAAAGCAAAGAAAGTGTCATTGAACTTATAAATTTAATCAATCATCTCAAACAAAAACAATATCACACTGAAGCAGATTTAATCGCTCTTAATAACAAACTAGAAAAATTTGAAACATAGTAAATCGATATGGAAAACAACGAAGAAATAAACGAAAACAATCTTACGTTTGACAGTAGAATTGATCTTGGTGAACTACAGTCATCTGTAAATAAAATCAAAGAAGAAATTGGAAAAGTCATTGTGGGTCAAGATGATATGATTGAAATGCTAATTGTTTCCATTTTAGCAAACGGTCATTCACTTATCGAAGGAGCGCCCGGAGTTGCCAAAACAATTACTGCAAAACTACTGGCTAAAACCATGGATGTTGGTTTTAGCAGAATTCAATTCACACCAGACTTAATGCCCAGTGATATACTGGGAACATCTATTTTTAATATTAAGAAAAATGAATTTGAATTCAAAAAAGGCCCCATCTTTTCTAATATTATTTTAATAGATGAAATTAACAGGTCTCCTGCTAAAACTCAAGCGGCCTTGTTTGAAGTGATGGCAGAACGTCAAATAACAATGGATGGTATCAAGTATGAAATGCAAGCTCCATTTTTGGTTTTTGCAACCCAAAACCCTATTGAGCAGGAAGGCACTTATGCACTGCCTGAAGCCCAATTAGACCGGTTTTTGTTTAAAATTACTGTAGATTACCCCACTATAGACAATGAGTTTGACATTCTTTTAAATCATCATAAAAAAGAGGAAACTGATGCCTTTAATGAAATTAAAAGCGTTTTAAACGCGAAAGAAATTGCATCCTATCAAAATATCATCAGACAAATAAATATTGAGGATAATTTATTGCGATATATTGCCTCCATAGTTAACAATACGCGCAACAATTCTAATTTATATTTAGGTGCATCACCCAGAGCTTCAATTGCCATTATGAATACTGCAAAAGCAGTTGCAGCGATACAAGGACGCGACTTTATTACCCCGGACGATGTTAAAAAAACCACTCCGGCAGTCTTACGCCATCGCCTTATGCTCACTCCGGAAAGAGAAATGGAAGGTTTAACAACAGATAAGGTGGTACAGCAAATATTTGAAACCATAGAAATTCCAAGGTAAGTTGCTTCTTTTATGAAACAAATTTTTAAACATATCTATATAGAAAAACGATTTTTCACCTTCTTTTTTGGGATTGTAATTTTGTTTGTCACAGCTTACTTTTTTCAAAACCTTCTTTGGATAGTACAGGTTCTGTTTTATGGATTTATCATCGCTTTTTTGATTGATATATGGTTATTGTTTAGAAACAAAAAAGGCATTTATGCCTCAAGAAAACTTCCTGAAAAACTTTCAAATGGAGATGAAAATGAGATAGAAATATTTATTTCAAATTCGCATTCATTTACAACAAGTATTAAAATTATTGATGAATTACCGGTACAGCTTCAAATAAGAGATTTTAAAATCACCTCCTCATTAAAACCGGCAGAAGAAAAGAAATTAACTTATAAAATAAGACCCACTGAACGAGGAGAATATCACTTTGGAAACCTAAATATTTTTTGTCAATCACCTTTAAAATTTATTTCCAGAAAACAGCAATTTGGCTCAAAGGAAATGGTTTCAAACTATCCCTCTTTTTTACAGCTTAAAAAATATGAGTTTATAGCCTTTACAAACAGGCTGAAAAACTTTGGCTTAAAAAAAATTAGGCGAATTGGTCACACCCTTGAATTTGAGCAAATTAAAAACTATGTGACCGGTGATGATGTGCGCAATATCAATTGGAAAGCAACCGCAAAGCGCAACCAATTAATGGTCAATCAATATCAGGATGAAAAGTCCCAACCGGTATATTCAATTATCGATACAGGAAGGGTGATGAAAATGCCTTTTAAGCAATTATCACTGCTTGATTATGCAATTAATTCAACCCTAGCCATATCAAATATCGTACTCAAAAAAAATGATAAAGCCGGTATGTTTTCGTTTTCTCGAAAAGTTGAAAATAAAGTCGCTGCTGAACGCCGAAAATCACAAATGCAACTCATCTTAGAAACCCTATACAATATAGAAACTGATTTTTCAGAAAGTGATTTTTTAAGATTGTATGTGGATATTAAGCGACTGGTAAAGCAACGCAGTCTTTTACTTTTATATACAAATTTTGAAACAATGGACGCCTTACATCGTCAGCTTCCCTTTTTATTAGCCATTGCCAAACACCATCTGCTGGTAGTTATATTCTTTGAAAATACTGAATTGAAAACATTACTTCATACAAATGCAGTAACTACAAAAGAAATTTTTGACAAAACCATCGCAGAGAAGTTTGCTTTTGAGAAAAAGCTTATAGCAAACGAACTCACTAAATTTGGTATACAATCGATACTTACTTCACCGGAAGACTTAAATATAAATACCATTAATAAGTATTTAGAAATTAAAGCGCGCGGTCTACTATAATTTTTGATTTATTCTATAAGATATTCTTATAATATCCTTAAATTCACATCAGAAATACAGATACTATGACCATCACACAATTGAAATATGTTTTAATGGTTGCTGAGCACAAAAACTTCACCAAAGCTGCTGAGAAAACCTTTGTCACCCAGCCCACACTTAGTATGCAAATTCAAAAGCTTGAGGAAGAACTGGACATATTAATTTTTGACAGAAGCACAAAGCCATTAAAGCTAACAGATATAGGCACCATCATTATTGAACAAGCAAGAAACATTGTCAATGAAGCTGAGAGAATGCAAGACATTGTTGATCAACAAAAGGGATTTATTGGAGGTGATTTTAAGTTGGGGGTTATTCCCACAGTTATGCCAACCTTGTTGCCCATGTTTTTAAAAGCATTTACAAACAGATACCCCAAAGTAAAATTAAAAATTGAGGAATTAAACACAGATGAGTGCATTCAAAGGCTTCAGGATGGAAATTTGGATGCTGCAATTGCTGCAACGCCTCTTTTAAACGAAAACATCACTGAAAGAGTCCTGTATTATGAACCCTTTGTAGCCTATATCACAGAAAACCACAGGTTGTTTCAAAATAAAACCATTCGTGTAGAAGACCTTGATATTGAAGATATTTTATTACTTGAAGACGGTCATTGTTTCAGAGACGGGGTTATCAATTTGTGCAAAACTTCAAAAGCCAATGTGGGTGAACACTTTCAGCTTGAAAGCGGAAGCTTTGAAACCCTTATAAAATTATCAAATGAAGGCTTGGGAATGACTTTATTGCCCTACTTGCATACATTAGACATCAAAGAAAAGGAAATGCGTTATTTAAAACATTTCAAGGAGCCATCACCGGCGAGAGAAGTGAGTATTCTTCAGCATAAGAGCCGACTTAAACCACAAATTGTAGAAGCCTTATATGATGTGATTTCAGGGGTTGTGAGAGGTGCTATTGCATTTCAGGATGTGAAAATTATAAGTCCTGTAGGTAAAAAATAGAGCTTCCTAAAAAGTTATCACAAAAATGGGATACAAATTTCATTAACACTTAAAACTAACCTCACTGCTATTGTTTAAAATAACAATTCAGGAAGCCTCTATTGAGAACTAAGGTTTCAAATAAATAAGACATTGATTGAGCTCCGGGTTTTCTTTAATGAGCGAATTTACCCAAACTTTCAATTCTTCAATTTCATAAGGAAGTAGCCTTTTGAGTGCTTTTTGTAATTCTTTACAAAAGAGATTAGCGTCAAAACTAACCTTTGCAAGAACAGCCTTAGTGTAGTCAAACATAGCTCTAGCCATAATACAAATGGAATTAAAATTAAATCAAAAAATTTAATTAATTAAAGTAGCTATGTTGAATAGGCAGGGGATTTAAATTAACAATTACTAATTTAGTAAAAAAATACATTCCATCAACCTTTTGTACAAAATTTAACAGTAACTAAGTTTTTGTTTTCATTCATTTAAAACGTAAATAATTGTATATCAATAGCCTCTATAAAATATAACGGTGCTAAAGGTTTTTATTAAGATATTTAAATCGAGGAATAAACTTCGCTTTTTTATGTAATACAAGTCATACTGAAGTTTTTCCAGTGTATCCTCTGTTGATGAAGCATATTCACATTTTACTTGAGCCCACCCTGTAAGCCCGGGTTTGATGATATGTCTGATTTCATAAAAGGGAATTTCTTTTGAAAGTTCTTTTACAAAAACAGGTCTTTCTGGCCTAGGGCCAATAATACTCATATCCCCTTTAAGAACATTTATAAATTGCGGCACTTCGTCAAGGCGTGATTTTCTCAAAAATCGTCCAAATTTGGTTACCCTCATATCGTCTCTTGTTGCCCAAACGGCTCCTTCTGCTTCAGCGTTTTTTACCATACTACGCAGTTTTATGATGAAAAACGTTTTTCCATTTTTACCCACCCGTTCCTGAAAATAAAGTAATGAGCCCCGGTTTCCTATAAGGTTTCCAAGAAAAATAAAGGGAATTACCACAATTCCCAGTAGAAGACCAATAGAGGCAATAAAAATATCCATAAAGCGATGAAAAAATAAGTATAGCTTATTTTGATTGCTTCGGCTAAAGGGAAAGTATCTGAAAAAATCCTTATCAACATGATGCACAGGAACCCGTTGTGTTAAATCTTCATATACCTGTGTGTATTCTTTGATTGGAAAACCTTTTTCCAATAAATCAAGTAACTGGGTATACACCGGAAGCGAAATGCGTTTTGAGAAGCTACCGGCTACTATAATCTCTGAAATAGCATTCTCCTGAATGATGCGTTTGATGTCACTGGAAGTGAATTGCAGAAAATCAAGTAATTCTGATGACTCTTTGCCGGTATTTACAAAGCCAATGACTTTGTAGTTGGGATCAGACTTTTCAATGGCATCTTTCATTAATTTAACATTACTCACATTACCTATAATCAATATGCGTTTATAAAAACGGGGCGTTGAAATGAGCATTATATAAGCCAGTCGCCAGAGAAATAAAGCAAGGATAATGGCAATAAACAAATAAATAATTTGTAATCTGTTTCCCGGTAATTGAGGAGTATAAAAGGGTGTAAGCAAATAGAATAAAACAGTAATGGAACTTGTTAATACAATGTTTTTAAAAACAACATCCACTTTACTCGCCTTTTGCAAGTCATACAGCTCAAATACGGTTCCAAAAACAGAAATGTATAAGGCAAGAACAATCAACCACTCCCACCTGTCTGCAGATATGGTCACATAATCAAATGAGAAAATAACTCCCATTCCATAGAGCATCAAAAACACGGTTACGATGTCAAGGATGCGTAGCAAGACCTTCCGCTCAGAAACCTCAAAATGGATTTTTGATGACTTTGTCATGATCATAAATATGGGAATTAAAAATACAACAAGTTATTTTAAAATATCAAACCATTGGTATTTAACTTTTTCCCAGTCAAAACTTTCTGCTTTTTTTCGAGCGTTTTCAGTAAGTGAAGAAGCCCTTTGAGGGTTTCTAAATAAGTCATTGAGAGCTTTTAAAAAAGCATCAACAGAATTAGGTTCTACCAGCAAAGCATCACTTCCATCGTCTAGTAAATAAGAGATACCGCCCACATTAGTAGATACCACAGGCAATCCCAGTGCCATGGCTTCAATTACACTTACAGGGGTATTGTCAAAATTTGTGGTGTTTATAAATACAGAAGAATCTTTGGAGTGTTCTATCCACTCCTGTTTTGATAGCTTTCCTGTGAATTCTACAGGAAGATTGTGATCATTTGCATATTTCTTACAAATCGCTAATGAGCCATCTTTTTCGGGGCCCACCATACATAAAGTGGCATCTGGAAAATCCTGACGTAATTTTTCAAAAACCTGAAGAGCCAGTAATGGATTGTAAATTTTTGCAAAGGAGCGTACCCATAAAAGATGAGGCTTTACAGGACGTTGACTGAATTGATACTTCCTGATTTCAATACTATTTGGAATACACACCACCTTTTTATAACCCGATTGTATAAAAGCCTGCTCTAAATAGAGCGAGGGTGAGACATTGATTTTTGCCCCTTTAAATAAGAAATCGCTTTTCTTTTTATCACTTAGTAATCGGTGAGGCAAATTGCCCCCCCTTAATATTGGAATATAGGGTATGTTTACCCTTTTACAGCACCAGGCAACTGCAACTGCATAGTAGAAGTTTGTGGTGCTATAGGTGTCGATGAGAACAATATCGGTTTCTTTTTTATATTTAAAAACTGCCCGACACATATCGATGAGTCGTAAAAATTTATTTTTTATTCCGGAAGCAATGCGCACTTCAAAACCTTCCTTTTTTAAAAACATCCCTAAAGTATCCACAGAAGTGATTGTGACCTTATCGTGTTTTAGCCGGTTTCCTATGTAGAGTATTTTTTTCATTTATGATATAAAGAAGGCACAAGCCATATATAAATCCGGAAGCAGCAAGCCTCATGGAGGAATGGCTTATGGTGAGTAACCAAAAAAAGTAAAAAGCAAAAAAATAAACACTGGGTTTATATGCAAGCCAATAAAACAATGGGCTCACAACCAAGATAAACAAAGCAATCAATCCGGGTACACCGTGCTCTGAAATAAGGCGGCTCAACTCATTATGAGTAGCAATTGAAACTCCGGTTTTTTCTTCTCTGTATTCTTTTATTTTACCAATTCCCACTCCGGTTAATGGAGCACCAAAAAATGCATCAAGCTCAGTTGCCATAAGCTCTGCTCTTCCGGTTGTCACATCCTGTTTGACCCTACCGGCAGCGTCCTGATTGTTGTAGCGTTTGTCGAGCAAGCCAAGGGTTTGTATAGACGTGAAAAGCCACGTTATGAATAATATGACTAAAATACCTACAATTTTAGGCAGGAGTTTAGCTTTAGTAAAGGCATCAGACATATAAAAATAGATGATAAAAAAAGCAACACAGCAAATAAGCGCACTAATCATTCCTCCTCTTGAAAAAGTAACGAGTCCTCTATAACATACACAGGCTAACAAAAACAGGTCAATAAAATTGACCAATCTGCTTTTAATTGTAAACAACCGAATAAAAAGAATAATGGCTCCCAGTCCCATTATGGTAGCCACTTGATTGGGACCAAATCCGCCGGAAGCAGCAAAATTTGAGGCTGTTCCACTCAATGAGTCCCTGATGCTGGGTGTATAAACAAATAGGTAAAACGTAAGGGTTATTATTGGCAATAAAATGGCTAAGAAAATATGATGAATTCTTTGGGCAGCTATTTTTCGGTAAAAGCAATAAATACCAACAACACCCACTGTCACAGGGCCGCTAATATTAAATGCAATGGTTGTTCTGATATTTGTATCATAATTGAGATTCATAGCAGAAAACAGAACTCCGGGAACCAGCAAGAAAAGGTATATCCAGTAGGGAATTGTTTTTTTTGAGGTTCCGTTGAGAAAAATACCCATGAGTAAAAAAAGGATAACCAGGTATTTTCCTGACTCATAAAAAAAAGCCCCTCCCGTCATTCTAAAAAACAATTCAGCTCCGGTTATATAAGCTGCGGCCAGCAGAGCCTCGTCGTTTTTATTGGCTTTTGTAACGATGAGGAAAAAGAAAAAGCCACAGACCCCTAAAAAAATAATCTGAGATGAAAATGGAAAAACATATACCACCAATGCCATTGCAAGGTGCAACACCAAAAGTTGAATGTAAGTTATTTTTTTTATGGGTTTTATCCTGATTGCTTTCATAGGTGATCCCAAGCTTCACTTTCAAAAATTTATGACTTCAAAAAGCTTTTATATTAATTGAATTTACAAAAATGTATCTTTGAAAAACAGATTTCGATTTAAAGCTTTTAGATTATGGAATGCTCACTAACTAATTATAAGCTATTTATGTTTACTTTATGCATTCTAACTTCCAATTTATCAAATAGTATTTACTGATGAAAATTTCTACCAAAGATTATATATATGTACTTATTCAGCTAATATTATTTGCTTTGTTATTGTTTGAAATTAAAATACTTCAATTTTCCATTCCCAAATATATAGAAAGCCTAAGTATTGCGCTACTTCTTTTGAGTATTATTTTTTTGATCAGTGCCTTTCTACAACTCAATAAATACCTATCTCCCTTCCCCACTCCTGTTAAAAATTCAAAGTTAGTAACACAGGGCGTTTTTGCATTCTCCAGACATCCCATTTATACGGCACTAATTCTTGGTGTGTTTTCATTAGGAATTTTTTTTGGCTCCGGATACAAATTAATACTTGCTTTTGTAATTATGCTTTTTTTCTGTTTCAAAACAAACTATGAAGAAAAAAAACTTATCAAGCAGTTCCCTGAATACAATGAGTATAAGAAAAATACAGGGAAATTCTTTACGCTCTTTTTATTCAAACGAAATGAATAGTTCAATCAAGTGATTTTTTTCGTGTCCCATTTCCTAAAGAATTGCTCTTTTTTGCTCCTTTCTCTTCTTTTTTTCGTTACCGAGACCGGCAGTGCAACTCTGAATAGCAATTAAATGAATAAAAAAAAAGTTAATTTTCGCTTAAACGCGAAAAGTATATAGCGCCTCAACTCTGAAATTTGTAATTTGGATGGCTCATTTTAAATTAAGAACTATGATAACCTTAAAACCTTTTTTGCTACTGTTTTTAATTGCTGCTTGTACACTTAGTTTTGGACAAAACCTCCCAACCTCATTGCCTTTAAATTTAATAGATACGAACCCTAAAACTCCGTTTAACTATTTTGATGCAACATCAACGATTTCTGCACAAAGTCTCCTGGAGCATCTCGCTTTTTTATCTTCTGATGAGCTGGAAGGCAGAAAAACCGGTGAACCCGGCAATCTTATAGCAAGAAATCATATCATAAATGAATTGCTGTCCCAAGGTCTGGAAGTGACTTTACAGCCCTTTTCTTTTGAAAGAAGAGGAACTACTTATGATGCCGTAAATATCATTACTGCTATTAAAGGTTCAGAAAACCCTGATAAATATATAGCCATCACGGCACATTATGATCATGTGGGTATTGGAAAAGCTGTCGATAACGATTCCATTTACAACGGTGCTGATGACAACGCCTCCGGAGTCGCTGCAATGCTGGCTATGACCAAATTTTTTAAAGAAAATCCGCCAAAAAATTCGTTACTTTTTATTGCTCTTGACGCAGAAGAATTAGGTCTGCAAGGTGCCAAGTATTTTGTAGAAAACAAAGGCGATAAAAACATTCTTCTCAATATTAATATGGATATGATTAGCCGAAACAAAAACAACGAAATTTACATTTGTGGGACGCGTTATACCCCTTCGCTGGCAGAATATTTCAATGGAATTCCCGAAAGTACATTCCCTGTTAAATTTACTCTAGGTCACGACGGCCTGGACGGGAAAGATGACTGGAGTACTCAATCTGACCACTTTCACTTTTATAGAAACAACATCCCCTTTTTATATTTTGGTGTAGAAGACCACTCGGGTTATCACAAGCCTTCAGATGAATTTCAATTCATTCATCCCGACTTTTATTATCAAGTTGTCAAATTCATCACAAATAGCATTGCAGATTTGGACTCAAAAATTGAGTAAAGTAGTGTAACAGATGTTACTTTTAGAAAAACCCGGTTTGGGTAAATTTGCGTAATTAAATTAGTATGGAAAAATACATCCACATTGCCAAAAATTCCTTTTCAGATTATTATCACTATTTAATCAGTGAGATTTCAAACCCGTCGTGGACCAATTATTTTTACTGGCTGATTGGTTTATCACTTTTGGTTTGGGCGATTGAGATCATTATTCCCTGGCGAAAGAATCAAAAAATATTCAGGCGTGGTTTTTGGCTGGATAGTTTCTATATTTTGTTTAATTTTTTTATTTTTTCACTTGTAGGTTTCCACGCGCTTTCCAATGTGGGAGTAGAATTGTTCAATGATTTTCTGGGGATTTTTGGTATCACCAATCTGGTGGCTTTAAATGTTCAAAATCTTCCGGGATGGAGTCAATTGCTCATTATGTTTGTTATTGCCGACTTTATACAGTGGAATGTGCACCGCCAATTACACAAACGTCCCTGGCTTTGGGAATTTCACAAAGTGCACCACAGTATTAAGGAAATGGGGTTTGCGGCACAGTTTCGCTTTCATTTTATGGAAAGTATCTTTTATAAAACCGTGCAATATGTACCACTGGCAATGATTGGGTTTGGCATTCAGGAATTTTTTGTGGTTCATATGTTCTCTGTTTTTGTGGGGCATCTCAATCATGCGAATGTGGGCTGGAATTATGGTGTGTTCGGGTATTTCTTTAACAACCCAAAAATGCACATCTGGCATCACAGTAAAAAACTACCCAAAGAGCATCCATACGGAATGAATTTTGGGTTGAGTCTAAGTATTTGGGATTACCTTTTTAAAACCGCTTATGTCCCCAATGACGGAAGGGATATCGAACTGGGTTTTCACGACGATGAAGGATTTCCTGAAGATTTTGGCGGGCAGATGGTGTATCCTTTTAAAAGGAAACACCCTCAAAATTAAATTTTTAAGGGTGCTTATATCTAAAATGGGTATATTATTTACTCCACAGGATAATTCACCGTGCCATATTTGTCCACCAGATAAATGATAGATGCCATTGCGGCGGCTCCCAGTTCCAATTCCCTTCTGCTTACCAATTCAAACACATCGGTATCTGCATGGTGAATGTCAAAGTAGCGTTGTGAATCTACTTTTAAACCTGTCATTATATTGTTTTCTTTTTCAAGAGGCCTTATATCTACACCACTGAAACCTTTTACAAATAAGTTTGCTAAATAAGGCTCAAAGAGAGGCTGCCATTGTTTAAGGTGGGTAAGTTCTTCATCAGAACTGGCAAATGAAAACCCTCTGGGTGAGAATCCGCCGGCATCGCTTTCAATTCCAAAAATATGGGGTTCGTTTTTTCTTTCTACTTCTTCAGCATATTTTCTGGCACCACGTGTCCCGTTTTCTTCATTCATAAACAGCACAACCCTTATGGTATGCTTGGGTTGGTAATTTAAGTTTTTAAACATTCGCATCACTTCCATTGATTGAACCACACCGGCACCATCATCGTGAGCACCTTCACCCAAATCCCAGGAGTCAAGATGTGCTCCAACCACAATGATTCGTTCAGGGTGAACGCTTCCTTTAATCTCTCCAATAACATTATGAGACTCCACATCGGGCATCATTTTGCTGGTTTGGTTGAAATAAAATTTTAAATCGGGTTGTAATTTTAGCATACTGCTTAAAACATTTGCATGTGTAGTGCTTATAGCTGCTGCCGGAATGTATTGATCTAAGGGGAGGTCTCTGTATGACATACCTCCACTATGTGGGGTTTCGTGTTCCTTTAAGGTAACAGAACGAATTATGACCCCCACAGCTCCCAATTTTGATGCCTCATAAGCCCCGCTGGATCGCTGACTCACCGTGTTTCCATAATCGCCAAAGGTTTCAATAAAACGAGGATCCATGGCTTTGTTAAAAAATACAATTTTACCTTCTACATCGCTTCGGTTCAATTTTTTTAAACCTTCTATACCCTTTACTTCAATAATACCGGCTTTGAGCCCGCCCTGGGGTGTTGAAGTAGAACCTCCCAGTGCCCTGATGTTAACCACTGTGGTATTACCCGGGGAAGTCTCAATGTAAGCATATTCTTTAATGCCTCTCACCCATTTTGGTACCATGACCGATTGCAGCCAAACTTTATCTAAACC
>JANSXN010000034.1 GCA_024742935.1 Flavobacteriaceae bacterium | reverse complement strand
TTTTATGCAAATAAACCTGCCAATACATAAATCTTCGGGCAATAATAAACTTTTCAATAGAATAAACACCTTTTTCTTCAACAACAAGATGATTATCCACAACATTGAGCATCGTTATTAAACGTTCTGAGTTGATGTTTCCTTCCGGAGTACCTGCATAAAAGCTATCTCGTTTTAAGTAATCAAGTCGATCCATATCAAGTTGACCTGAAATTAACTGACAAAGAAATTTTTTATCATATTCCCCTTTAAAAATATCAATTGCTAGCGTTAATCTTCCGTTAAACTTTTTATTGAGCAGCCCCATAAAATGAAGAGAAATTTCTTCATGAGAAACACCCTCTACAATGCTATTTTCCATTGCATGAGAAAAAGGTCCGTGACCAATATCGTGTAATAATATAGCTATATAAAGTGCTTCTTCTTCTTCTTCAGATATGAGAACACCTTTAAACTTCAATACTTGGACTGCTTTTTGCATTAAAAACATGCATCCAAGCGCATGGTGAAAACGAGTGTGGTTTGCACCCGGATATACCAGATAAGAAAGTCCCATTTGACTAATGCGTCTGAGTCTCTGAAAAAAAGGGTCTTCGACTAATTTAAAAACAATAGTATCTGGTATGGTAATAAAACCGTAAATTGGGTCGTTAAGTATGTGAAGCTTTTTCAGGCTGTTCAACTGAGCAGTTTTTATTTTTTTTTTGCGAAAATGCTCACAAATATAAGGATTATAAACAAGTAAAATAATACGACACGTATAATGAATAAGATAAATATTCTCTGGGTTGATGATGAAATTGATTTATTAAAACCACACATTCTTTTTCTAGAAGCTAGAAATTATATCGTTACTAAAGCTCGAAGTGGAACTGAAGCATTAGAAGAAATTGACAATAAAAACTTTGACATTGTATTTCTTGATGAAAATATGCCCGGACTAACTGGGATTGAAACACTTCAAGAAATTAAAGAAAAAAAAGCGAACCTCCCTGTAGTTATGATTACTAAAAGTGAGGAAGAATATATTATGGAAGAAGCTATTGGTTCAAAAATAGCAGATTACCTGATAAAACCTGTTAATCCAAATCAAATATTATTAAGTCTCAAAAAAAATCTTGATCACTCCAGGTTACTTACTCAAAAAACAACTTCAAATTATCAGCAAGAGTTCAGAAAAATAGCAATGGACCTCTCCTCTGTTAATTCTTATGAAGCATGGGTAGAATTGTATCAAAAATTACTTTATTGGGAACTGAGGCTTGAAGAAATAGAAGACTCCGGAATGTTTGAAATTTTAGAATCTCAAAAATCTGAAGCCAACACACAGTTTTGTAAATTTATAGATAAAAATTATCCAAAGTGGTTTGATAAAAATTCAGATGCCCCGGTAATGTCACACACACTTTTTAGGGAAAAAATTCTTCCTCAAGTTACAAAAGGACAACCCACCCTACTTGTCGTTATTGATAATTTGCGTTATGATCAATGGAAGACTTTTGAACCCATACTTTCAGGCATTTATAAAAAAGAAGACGAATCTGCATTTTTCAGTATCTTACCCACTGCTACTCAATATTCCCGTAATGCAATATTTTCTGGATTAATGCCAGATGATATGAGTAAGTTACATCCAAACTTGTGGCTGAATGATACAGACGAGGGTGGAAAAAATATGTTTGAGAAAGAGTTTCTTGATGCTCAATTAAAGAGGCTTGGTCAAAATATAAATTATGACTATTTTAAAATTTCAAGTTTAAAACAGGGGAGAAAGTTAGTTGAAAACTTTAAAGCCCAAAAGGAAAAAGATCTCACTGTTGTTGTTTATAATTTTGTTGACATGATTTCACATGCTAAAACTGAGATGGATGTTATCAAAGAACTCGCATCCACTGATAAATCCTATCGGTCATTAACTCAAAGCTGGTTTAAAAATTCACCATTGCTTGAAATGATTCAACAAGCTGCACAACTTGGATTTAAACTTATTATCACAACAGACCACGGTACTATAAATGTAAAAAACCCTTCAAAAGTAATCGGTGATAAGAATACGAGCTTGAATTTAAGGTACAAAACCGGAAAGAGTTTGACCTATGAAGACAAGGATGTATTGGCAGCCAAGGATCCAAAAAGTATTCATCTGCCAAGCATCAATATGAGTAGTTCATTCATTTTTGCAAAAGGTGATTTGTTTTTTGCTTATCCTAATAATTACAATCACTATGTGAGTTATTACAGGAATACTTATCAGCACGGGGGTGTCTCTTTAGAAGAAATGATTATTCCATTTGCGGTATTAGTGCCGAGGTAATGATTTTTTCACTATATTTGGACTCGTAACCCCAAAGTTATGACCTATACCTACGACATATCAAGCTTGCCTCAAGCTGCATCTGCTGTGCTTACCAGTGTTTCTGGGAAGACACTCTTATTTTATGGAACAATGGGCGTAGGCAAGACAACACTAATCAAAGAAATAGCAAAACAACTAGGGTATCACGGTTTGGTGAGTAGTCCCACCTTTTCATTAGTCAATGAATACAATGTTGAAGATGATCTTATTTATCACTTTGACTTTTACAGAGTAGAAGATGAAAAAGAGGTGCTTGATATAGGGGTTGAAGAATACTTATATGACACTCATTGGAATTTAATTGAGTGGCCGGAAAAAATTTCAAAACTATTACCAAAATATAAAAATGAAATTTTTTTGACCCAAAATAATGACGGAACACGAACCTTAAAAATAATTGCCGGTGAAGAAGTAACAAGTTAATAACATACCCGCTTTTGAGATAAACACTGCGTTTATCAAGACTCCTTTTTTAGTAAAGACCCCAAATCGACATTAAAATAAGCCCAGTCTACCTTTGTCTAAAAATAACTTACTAAGATACGGAAATAGTTTTTAAAATACTTTAGTTTTTTTTACATAGGTTTGTACTATTAACCTCACAAAAACTAATATTATGAAAATGTCAAAAGCAATGTTATTTGTTGCTCTCTTTTTTACAGGATTATTTGTATCTTGTACACCGGAAAGTATAGATTCTAATGAACAACAAATCGACGTATCAAACGTACAACTCCCAAGACAGGGATAAAAAAAAGTTTACTATTGGTAGTGGTATAGTAATTTTACTAATAACCATTTCACCATATCTTTTTTATTTATACGAAAGTTTCCCAGCAGATTCAAATGTCTGGGAAACTTATTTTTTTGAGGTAAGTACCAATTATCAATCTTACCAACACTTTATGTGGTTTTTAACCAGTAAAGTAATTCCACTTTATTTGTTATTTATTTGGTTTTTCACCTGTAAACACTGGTGGCATTGGATTATTTTAATCCCCATCACAATGTATTTGTTTCAAACTTGGGGAATTATAAATCAAAGTTTGAATCTGGATGAGGTTGAATTACTATACATGATTCCTGTAATGCTGGTTATAGTTCCTGCGGTGTATTTAATTAGAGCCAAAGTCTTTAACAGAATGCGCGGTGATAATTTAAGGGATTTTGAAGAAGACCTTAAAAAGAAACGCACCCTTTGGGAAGAGTTTAAAGAGTTGTTTCACTAAACTTCTCAATCAATTTTTGACACTTGCACCATATGCTTTAAAGTTGTAAATTAGTTAATCGATAACAACCACCACTTTAATGGCAAAGTCAATCACTCCTTTTACTGCATCACAATTAATACCAAAAGAGGAAACTTTGGAAATTCAAAAAACCAAAGGCGATCTTTTTATTGGCATACCCAAAGAAATTTATTTTCAGGAAAAAAGAATTTGTCTTACTCCAGATGCTGTTTCCGGTTTAGTTGCTCAGGGCCATAAAATTCTCATTGAAAAAGGTGCCGGTGAAGAAGCTAGCTTTAGTGATAAAGCTTATGCAGATGCCGGTGCTATTTTAACTCAAGATACAAAAAAAATATTTTCCTGCCCTATTATTCTCAAAGTGGAACCCCCTACTCTAGAAGAAATTGAGATGATTAACCCAAAAGCAGTATTAATATCAGCTTTGCAAATCAAAACCAGAGAAAAAGTATTTTTTGAAGCGCTTTCCAAAAAGAAAATCACAGCTTTGGCTTTTGAATTTCTTCAAGATGAAAATGGTGTTTTTCCTGTTGTTAGAGCTTTAAGTGAACTTGCAGGAACGGCATCGGTTCTAATTGCAGCAGAGTTAATGGCAAATGCTAAAGAAGGAAACGGCTTGATGTTTGGAAACATCAGTGGAGTGCCGCCTGTTGAAGTTCTTATTATTGGAGCCGGTACTGTAGGTGAATTTGCAGCTCGTTCTTCTTTAGGCCTGGGAGCCAGTATTAAAGTTTTTGACAATTCAATTACAAAATTAAGATGTTTACAAACAAACATAGGAAGTCCACTTTATACATCGACCTTACAACCTAAAAATCTTTTAAAAGCGCTGAAGCGCTGTGATGTTGCTATTGGTGCATTAAGAGGAAAAAACAGATCGCCTGTTATAGTTTCTAAGACGATGGTAGAAAATATGAAAAAAGGAGCCGTAATTATTGATGTGAGCATTGATATGGGTGGCTGTTTTGAAACATCAGAAACGACTTCACATGACAATCCAATTGTAATAAAAAACGGTGTGATTCATTATGGTGTTCCCAATATCCCGGCGCGATACCCAAAAACTGCCTCAATTTCTATAAGTAATATTTTCACCTCCTATCTGGTTGACATCGCCGAAGCAGGTGGAATTGAAAATGCGATTCGTTATGATACCGGTTTAAAAAATGGGTTGTATTTTTACCGGGGTATTTTGACTAATAAATCTATTTCAGATTGGTTTGATATGCCATACAGTGATATCAATCTTTTTATTCTTTAACTTAATGAAATTTATTCATCGCCTTGCTTATTATCTTTTTGGGTTCTCTATCGGTCTTATTTTTTTGTTTTTTTTTCTAAGTAAAAAGGAAGCAAGCTGCGATTACAGTCCGAATGCCCGAGTTAAAAAAAATATTAGAATCAAACCCAAAATCTATTCTGAAGCTGTTTTGTCAAAGATTCAGGAAAATGCCCTTGACACATCAATGGTTTCTGTTCTATTGAATAAAGGAAAGGTTGATTTCAGTGAAAGCAATACAAACTTGGATGTATGTAATATTTACACAATTACAGGGATGGTGGATAATAAAAAATTAAAACTCAAAGTTGAAAACTGTCCAGAAGAAGCAATTATTCTTTTACTTTCGAAAATAGATTAAATATTTCTGCGTTTTTTTTCTTTCTTTAATAAATTCAATTCTCTACTGGTTTGTCCGGCAACTGATGTATTTTCTTCTGCTCTTCTAATTAAATAAGGCATCACATCTTTTACAGGGCCAAATGGTAAATACTTTGCAACATTATAGCCGGCTAAAGCTAAATTGAAACTGATGTGATCACTCATCCCATAGAGTTGTCCAAACCAAACACGCTTATCATCTTTTTCAATTCCTTTTTGTTTTAAAAGATCCATGGCCAAATAACAACTTTCCTCATTGTGTGTACCAATAAAAACTGTCATAATATCAGGATGATCAAACAAAAAAGACATAATTGAATTAAAATTAGTATCAGTTGCATTTTTAGATTCACAGATAGGGCTTTTATATCCCTTTTCCTCAGCCCTTTTGTTCTCTTTTTCCAGATAAGCACCTCTTACTATTTTAAACCCTAACTTAAAACCTTCATCAGATGCAAAACTTAATACTTCCTTCAAATAATCTAGCCGATCCCAACGGTAACATTGAATTGTATTGTAAACAACCACCTTTTGTTTATTGTATTTCCTCATCATTTCAAGAATCAGATCATCTGCCGCTTTTTGCATCCAGCTTTCTTCTGCATCAATAAGTAAAGCAACACCTGTATCTGAACACATTTGACAAACTTTATCAAATCGCTCTTTGATTTTTCCCCATTCTATTCGTTCAATGGTCGTTAAAGGTTCATTTTCAGAGACTTTTCTATATACCTCAAGCCTTCCAAACCCGGTGGGTTTAAATACTGAAAATGGAAGTGCGTTTTTATTTTTTGCAAACTCTGTTAGACGCATCACTTTATCTGTTGCAATATCAAAAGACATTTCAAGATTTTTTCCCTCAACAGAATAATCAAGAACTGAAAAAACATTTTTTTGATACATACTCTCAACCACAGGAAGGCAATCTTCTTCATTTACACCCCCACAAAAATGGTCAAATACCGTTGAACGTATGAGACCTTCAACCGGTAAATTAACATTTAAAGCAAATTTTGTGGCGGCAGTACCAATTCTCACAAGTGGTTCATTTCCAATCATTTTAAATAAAAAGTAAGCGCGTTCCAGTTCAGAATCTGTTTTAAGAGAAAAGGCAACTTGTGTGTTTTCAAAAAGATGGTTATCGTGCATAAATTTTTATAGTTAATCTTACAAATATACTTAGTTTTATTGCTATTTTTTAAGTTTTCTCCTTATTTTCACTCTTCAAAAAAGCAACAATTTACTATGAATTCTATCGTGACTAATGATTATTCAATTCACCTTGACACAAACAAATACAAGGCTCTAAATCAACATATTGAATTATTATCTCCTACAAAAATAGTAGTTCTAACAGATAGCAATACGCATCAATTTTGCCTTGACTATTTCAATTCTAAAATAGAGGTGAAATGTTCCATAGAATTTAAAAGCATACCCGCTGGAGAACGGTTTAAAAATATCGAAACCTGTAAAGAACTATGGCAGTTTTTTTCTGAAATAACATTGGATAGAAAGGCACTTGTCATCAATCTTGGCGGTGGTGTCGTAACAGACCTAGGCGGTTTTGTTGCTTCAACATATTTGCGTGGTTTGGCATACATAAACATCCCCACTACCCTCTTATCAATGGTTGATGCATCAATTGGAGGAAAAACGGGTATTGATTTAGATTTGCTGAAAAATCAAATCGGGCTTATCGTAAATCCCAAAGCAGTAATTATTGACACTCATTACTTAAAGACGCTTCCTCAGGAAGAATTCAATTCTGGTGTTGCTGAAATTATAAAACACGGCTTGATTCATTCAGTATCTTACTGGAATAAAGTTTCTAAATCTAAAATAGTACTTGATGAAACACTAGATGGAGTTATTTATCAATCTATTTTAATTAAAAAGGAAGTAGTTGAAAAGGACCCTACAGAACAAGACTTAAGAAAAACATTGAATTTTGGTCACACATTGGGTCATGCTATTGAATCATATTCACACCTCAACAAAAATTTTAAGCATCTACTTCATGGTGAAGCTATAGGCATTGGGCTCATTTTAGCTTGTCATATTTCAAATGCAGTGACGGGATTTCCAAAAGACACCCTTGATAAGCTAGTGCAAGTCTATAATAGTTATTTTGTTAAAATTTCTTTTACAAAGACTAACATAGATGAAATCTTGAATCTTTTAAAGTTTGATAAAAAGAATACAAACGGAAAAGTGAATTTTGTATTGCTCAATGATATAGGTTCATACACCATTAAGGGAGATGTTTCTTTGGAAACGATTTATAACGCTTTTGATTTTTATTTAGAATTGTAATAATCTATGTGATTTTCATCTATTTTTTTTTGTTGCATCAAAAAAAAATGTAGTTTTAATATTATTTTAACCAATCCCCAAAACTTATGAAACGTGTTATCGTTGATTATAAAAAACTAACACCTGAAATTTTATCTCTGTTGGTTGAAAAATATCCCTTTGGATATGATGATGAAGACATCATCACTTTCAAAAACTTAAAAGGAGAGCTTGTTGAGGCGGTTGAAGTAAAAAAAGGAGACGACATTTACCTAGTGAAAGTGAGTTCAAAGTTAGTCAATTCAATGGCAAATTTTGATGAAGATGATTATGATGCAGATGATTTTAATGAACCCATTGTTGAATTACCAGAAAAACCACTTGATGAAATCGAAGATGATGACAGTGAAAAATTAGTCTAAAAGGTATCTGGTTTTACAAATCTCTAAGTGGTGTAATTCGTGACCTGATATCACATAGCCCAATGCCCTCACAGACATTCTATTTCCACTTGCAATTCCTGAACGCACTAAAACTTTTGAATCAAAACCGGCGAATAAAGTAAGCGTTGATTTCCTAACACTTTTATACTCTTCTAATAAATCTTTAATTTTCCTTTGATTTGCATTTGATTCAAAAACATAATCATCCTGGTCAAATCCTGTCAATTCATTTTTATCATTCCTTGAAAATCGTAAAGCCCTGTATGACATAATACGCTCTGTATCAATGCAATGAAGCAATACTTCTTTCAATGTCCATTTATTTGGAGCATACTTAAACAACGCTTGCTCATCTAATAGGTTTTCAAAAAAAGAAAAAAAAGAGTTTGAACTCTTCTGAAGTGCCTCATAAATAGAAAGATCAGGAGCTAGTTCAATATACCTCTTATAAAAAGGAGCATATTCAGTTTCATCTAATAAGCTTTTGGATGACATCATTAATTGTCAAAAATATGATGCATTAAACGACGTTTGTCATTGATACTTTCCTCAAGTGAAATCATTGTTTCAGTTCTTAAGACACCTTCAATATCATCAATTTCATAAATAATATCTTTAGCATGTGTAGTATCTTGAGCTCTAATCTTACAGAAAATATTAAACTTTCCGGTGGTGATATGAGCAACAGTAACATTTGGAATTGTTTTGAGTCGTTCCAACACAAATTTTGTTTGTGAGGTTTTTTGGAGAAAAATCCCAACATAAGCAATAAAAGAATAACCTAATTTAGTATAGTCAACCGTCAATGAAGAGCCTGTTATAATTCCGGCATCTTCCATTTTTTTTACTCGTACGTGAATTGTTCCGGCTGAAACATTGTGTTTTTTAGCAATATCAGTGAAAGGAACTCTTGAGTTATCAATTAACATATCAAGTATTTGATGATCAACATTATCAAGTTTAAATTTGGCCATTTTTTATATTTTTATTGATTTATCTGCAAAGATAAGCGCATTATTGAAAAATATTCTTAAACAAAAACTAAAAAAAGACTAAATCATTGATATTTTTTCATTTTCGATTGATAATTCCTTGATAATTTGGTGATTTTGAATTGTGGAATTGTCATTAATAAAAACTGACTTCCCATTTGCTTTCAAATTCTTATGTGCAAAAAACTTTGATAAGTCCCCTATTTTATGAACTTTAGGAACAAGTTCTATTTTCTTATTAAGTAATTTTTCTTCAAACTGAATAGCTATATCGACAAGCTCTGGTATATTTGAAATTTTTGCATCTCTGATAATTACGTCAAAAAACAATTTTTTATTTTCAGGAATTGTAGTGTAATGATTGATTTTTGGCAATGAAGTTTTTGTAGTTGTAACTAACTCTAAAAGGTATATCAGGGAATAAAAAATATATTCTCTGGTCTTTTCACGCTGATAATCCCCCGGATAAAGCCCTGCTTCAAATAATATTGTTGGCACACCCAGAGATTGAAAAGTATGTCCCACGCAGTTGATATTAAAAGCGTCATCATATCTTCCAATGTGATTGGGAATCAATGGCTGTAATTTTTGATTTATTGAGGAGATCAATTGCATCGCATAGGCTCTGGAGTCGGTAATTGACTTTGATTCGTCTGCAGAGGGTGCTAAAAAAGAAATAACCGCAGATTTTGCCGTATTTCCCACAGAAAAAATACTGCGTTGATCGTGCATGTTTAAGCACAAATCAGGTTTAAATGCTTCAAAAACATTGAACAGTACATTAGTTTCCCTCTGAGATTTGTTTTGTGCATCTCTGTTTAAATCAATATTGTTTGCATTCTCCCTGGTATAGCACTCTGCTCCATCCGGATTGAGCATTGGAAGCACTTTAATTGTACAGCTTTTCAATACTTGTTCCTGCAAAGCTCCTTCAAAACTCAAAAAATTTAATAAATCAAAAATAGATTTAGTTGTCGTCGATTCATTACCATGCATTTGCGACCACATAAAAATTTTAAAGGCTCCATTACCAATAGTCAATGAATGAATATCTCTAGCCTCTTCAGAACGCCCTTCTAATTTAAGCATACCTATTTTTGATTGAGTAGATAGTAAAGGGGCAATTGAATCAAAAGGAATATACCTTCCGTAAAGTGATTGTTCTTTATATTGATTAAAAAGAGATTTGATATTCATTTTCAATTTTATATTACAAATGTAAACAAGCTAAAGTTTACACCTGTAAACTAAAATAAAAGCTGTTTTGTTTACACTAGTAACTTAATTATATATTTTCATCCTTAAAATTGACTACATAAGCAGTAATAAGAATAAGAGTCAATAAAATTAAACTTAAATAAATATATATCAGGTAGATAAATATTATTATATAAAGTTTTAATTACACTATATGCACTATTAATTTGGCTTTATTTTGTTTATTTTACAAATATAAATTACATTTGTAATCGATGAGTGTTTAAACTTAAGTTACAATGGTAAACAGCGATGATTTTGCTAAAAGACTCCAAGAAATTATGGATTTCTATGGACTCTCCTCTTCTGCGTTGGCAGATGAAATTGATTTTAACAGGTCGAGTATTTCCCATTTGCTTTCTGGAAGAAATAAACCTAGCTTGGAATTTGTTATGAAAATTCTTGAAAAATTTCCTGAAGTAAAGTTATATTGGCTATTAAATGGCAAAGGAAGTTTTCCTGATTCTGAACCAGAAAATGAATTCCCTAAAAAAGTAGAATCAATTCCTACCCTTGTAGCTGAAAATAAAATTTCAAAAAATGAAAGCAAAGAATTTTCAAATCTCAAAGATTTAAATAATCAGGAATTCATAGAACGTATCATTATTTTCTATAAAAATGGTTCATTTAAAGAATATAAAAATTAGTACCCTTCCATTTTTTTATTGAAATTTGTAAAAAAATACTATGCGTTATTTAACCTTACTACTCCTTATTACTTTATTAACTTCTTGTTATAACCAGGAAAGAAAATGTGAAAATTTTAGAACAGGTACCTTTGAATTTGAAGCAATGGTTGGTACTGAAATTCTCAAAACAACCTTTGTTCGAAATGACAGCATTGAAATTGACTATTTTAGAGGTAAAGCAGACACTTCCTCTATTCGATGGATAAATGATTGTGAATACATCTTAAAAAAACTAAATCCACGAAGTATGGCTGATGAAAAGTCTATTCACATGAAAATTCTTACCACAGATAAGGACACATACACGTTTGAGTTTAATATTGTTGGGCAAAATAATAAAGAGCGCGGCACAGCCAGACGAGTTAACTAGTCAAGATTTAGTATAATCTGACCATTTTCATCACGAGGGTCATCATCATCTTTTGATTCAGAATTTTTATTTTCAGAATTGTTTTTCACATTCTCTTCGTCCACGACTTCTATTTCTTCAGCAGGTAATTCTTCTGGCTCATCAAATTGCAAGGGTTCAAGCAAATTGATTTGCTTCACTTTTTCCTTTGTTAATTGATTGCCTTGTGCATTAATTCCCTTTATGGCAATGAATTCCTCAAGGTTGACTGTTTGGTTTTCCTTTGGATCCTTACCGCGTGGTTTATAAAATTCAAGTTCTACTAGAGGCTTGTAGTCAGTAGAAATTATTTCCAAATAGGATTTTGGATGTTCTGTAATAAAGATTTCTTCCTTATCTTCATTCTCGACAAGAAAACGTTTCACATAAAACAATTCTTTTTCACCTTCCCAGTAAATGGCAGAAATGGGCTTTTTTGGTTTCCACTTTTCAAGTAAAATCATTCCGTCGTCAAAACGTAAAGTAACCTCAGGAATCACCGTTTTTATTTTTCCTGATTGATTGATAATCAACAACCTGTCATCTTTTCTAAATTCGCCAAGGTACTCACCTCTCGCATCAAGATTCAAACGCTGTACCGTATCGTCAAACCATATTTTTCTTGGTTTGAGCGTGGATAAACCTTTTTCCTTGAGTTCAATGCGTTTGATTGGATATTTAGAAACAATATTCCCTTTGGAATTTCTTCCTTTGATAATAATATCTGCAAAATCAAGATCAAACTTGAGCTTTTTGATACTTCCGGTTTGTCTCAATAGAACTTGAACTAATTCGGCTTCACCATTGGGGTTTGCAGTGAAATAAAGCACTTTGGAACCTTTGTTGCCTTGGGTCATATCATACTCATTGTCTCTTATGGTCCCTGTAACGGCAAATCGCTTGACGTATGAAGCTCCTTTGGCTCCATCGCGGTAAATCATATTGTAAATGGTGCGTTTGTCTTTTTTCTTAAAGACAGCCACGTGAATGATGTTTTTACCCACGAAGGTTTTTGTGTCCACCTTGGTCACCATCATTTTTCCGTCTTCGGTAAAAACGATGATATCATCAATATCGCTGCAATCGGTTACATATTCGTCTTTTTTAAGGGCTGTTCCCACGAAGCCTTCCTCTTTGTTGACATAGAGTTTTGTGTTTCTTATCACCACTTTTGTGGCTTCAATATCATCAAATATTTTCAGTTCGGTTTTGCGCTCTCTACCCTCTCCATAGTCCTTCAATAATCGCTTAAAGTAATTAATGGCATACTCAATCAAATTATCCAGATAGTTTTTGATTTGAGCAATCTGCTCTTCCAGCGAATCTATTTTTTGTTGTGCTTTGTCTATATCAAATTTCGAAATGCGCTTGATTCTAATTTCGGTCAGCCTGACGATGTCATCTGTGGTTATGGCGCGTTTTAAATGCTTGATGTGTGGTTGTAATCCTTTGTCAATAGCAGCAATAACGCCTTCCCAAGTTTCTTCTTCTTCAATATCACGGTAAATCCTGTTTTCGATGAAAATGCGTTCCAAAGAGGCAAAATGCCATTGTTCTTCGAGTTCATCCAACTGGATTTGTAATTCTGCCTTTAGCAATTCAACCGTTCTGTCTGTAGAACGTCTTAGCATTTCCGAAACGCCAACAAACAAAGGTCTGTTGTCTTCAATCACACAGCCTAAAGGCGAAATGGAAGTTTCACAAGCCGTAAATGCATACAAAGCATCAATGGTTTTGTCTGGCGAAAGCCCTGAAGGCAAATGAATCTGGATTTCGACTTCAGCTGAAGTGTTGTCGTCTATCTTTTTAATCTTAATTTTTCCTTTGTCATTGGCTTTCAGAATAGAATCAATCAATGAAGAAGTATTGGTTCCAAAAGGAATTTCTGTAATGACCAGCGTGTTTTTATCCAATTGGTGTATCTTGGCTCGCACACGCACCTTCCCTCCTCTTAAACCATCATTATAATTAGTAGTATCAGCGATTCCTCCTGTGGGAAAATCGGGGTAAATGGTGAATTTCTTTCCTTGTAAATGCTTGATGGAAGCTTCAATAAGTTCATTGAAGTTGTGTGGTAATATTTTTGTAGAAAGTCCAACCGCTATCCCTTCGGCACCTTGCGCCAAAAGCATCGGGAATTTTACGGGAAGGTTGATGGGTTCTTTTCTTCTTCCATCGTAAGACAATTGCCAGGGAGTTACTTTTGGGTTATAGACCACATCCAAAGCAAATTTTGAAAGACGTGCTTCAATATATCGTGAAGCCGCAGCACTATCACCTGTTAAAATATTTCCCCAGTTTCCTTGAGTGTCGATTAAAATGTCCTTCTGCCCTATTTGTACCATCGCGTCTGCAATGCTGGCGTCCCCGTGTGGGTGGTATTGCATCGTATGCCCCACGATATTGGCCACCTTGTTATAGCGCCCATCATCAAGATCTTTCAAGGATTGCATAATGCGACGCTGTACCGGCTTGAAACCGTCTTCAATAGCAGGCACCGCTCGTTCAAGGATTACATAAGACGCATAATCCAGAAACCAGTCTTTAAACATGCCATTTACCTTGATAATGGTATCTCCCGTCGTATTTCCATCGTCTTGAATGGGAAACTCTTCTTCATTTGGGTTTTGATCGTCGCTCATTAAATTGGGTTGTATTTAGGACAAAATGAATTAAACTGCTTCTTCTACTTTATCTACTTCAAATTTGAGGTTATCAATGATAAACTCTTGTCTTTCAGGCGTGTTTTTGCCCATATAAAATGAAAGCAATTCCTCAATCGACATACTGCGTTCCAGCATCACAGGGTCAAGACGAATATCAGCACCAATAAAATGCTTGAACTCATCTGGCGAAATCTCCCCAAGCCCCTTAAATCGGGTGATTTCGGGTTTTGGTTTTAATTTTTCAATTGCATTGACGCGCTCTTCTTCAGAATAGCAATAAATGGTTTCTTTTTTATTACGTACGCGAAAAAGTGGTGTTTGCAATATATATAAATGCCCTTCTTTAATCACTTCCGGAAAAAACTGAAGGAAAAAAGTAATAAGCAATAACCGGATGTGCATTCCGTCAACATCGGCATCTGTAGCAATCACAATGTTGTTGTAACGTAAATCCTCGATGCTTTCTTCAATATTCAGCGCAGCCTGAAGGAGGTTGAATTCTTCATTTTCATAAACAATTTTTTTGGACAAGCCATAGCAGTTCAAAGGTTTTCCTTTTAAACTGAAAACGGCCTGGGTGTTCACATCCCGACTTTTTGTAATGGAACCACTTGCCGAATCCCCTTCCGTGATAAACAAAGTGGTCTCCAGCTGTCGATCAGACTTTGTGTCGTGAAGGTGAACACGGCAATCACGTAATTTTTTATTGTGCAAGCTTGCTTTTTTTGCACGTTCTTTTGCAAGTTTTCTAATGCCGGAAAGTTCTTTTCTTTCACGCTCCGCCTGAAGGATTTTGCGTTGTAGCTTGTCTGCAGTTTCCGGGTTTTTGTGCAGGTAATTGTCTAAATGCTTTTTTACAAAATCAATAATAAAGGTGCGCACCGTGGGTAAATTGCCTCCCATATCAGTTGAGCCCAGCTTTGTTTTTGTCTGACTTTCAAAAACCGGTTCCATCACCTTGATGCTAATGGCAGAAACAATGGATTTTCTGATATCGCTCGCTTCAAAATTCTTTCCGTAATATTCTCTGATGGTTTTGACAAATGCTTCTCTGAAGGAATTTAAATGGGTTCCTCCCTGCGTGGTATTCTGGCCGTTTACAAAGGAGTGATATTCCTCACTGTATTGAGTTTTGCTATGCGTGAGTGCAATTTCAATATCTTCAGCTTCCAGATGAATGATGGGATACAAAATATCATCGTGATGGATGTTTTCTTCCAGTAAATCTTTGAGTCCGTTTTCTGAATAGTATTTCTCTCCATTAAAATCGATGGTCAATCCGCGGTTGAGATAGACATAGTTTTTGAGCATTTTGGAAACATACTCATTGCGGTACCTAAAGTTTTTAAAAATAGTCTCATCCGGAATAAAAATCACTTTGGTACCGCGGCGCGAAGAAGACTCTTCGGGAGTTGGGTCAACCAAGAGATTTCCTTGTTCAAACTCGGCATATTTTACTTGATTGTCCCTCACAGATTCCACTCTAAAGAATGAAGAAAGTGCATTGACGGCTTTGGTACCTACCCCATTCAAACCAACAGATTTTTTAAACGCGCGGGTATCATATTTTCCTCCGGTATTCATTTTTGAAACCACGTCAACCACTTTACCTAAGGGAATCCCCCTTCCATAGTCACGCACTTTGACTTCTTTTTCTTTGATGCGAATTTCAATGGTTTTACCGGCACCCATTACATACTCATCAATAGAGTTGTCTAGCACTTCTTTTAAAAGAATGTAAATACCATCATCAGGAGAAGAGCCGTCACCCAGTTTACCGATGTACATCCCGGGACGCATCCTGATGTGTTCTTTCCAGTCCAGGGAGCGGATATTATCCTCGGTATATTGGGTTTCTTTGGCCATATTAAGTCGTATGATAGACTTGCTAATATAAGACTTCGGGAAAAAAAATGAAACCTCGAAAAAAGAAAGTAATTAACAATAAAAATGGGGGTTTTGTTAAGAAAATTTCAATCAAATATAAAAAAGAATCATCTCCTTATGAAGCCACTAATGCACTGATAAAAATATAAAATTTAATTATGGCTGAACTCTTTCTAATTATTGTAATCAAATAAAAAGATTCTTAAATTTGTTCAAACATTAAATTAAATCAATTATGAAAAAACTACTTCTTTTATCCTTATGCTTTACAGTACTTTTATCTTGTAAAAACAACAAAACTTCTGATAATGAAGAAATGGAAGTTAATACAGAAATGGAGCAAGTCCCTGATATGCACACTTCAGAAATTTCATTGGATTGGCAAGGAACCTACTCAGGAACTTTACCTTGTGCTGATTGTGATGGAGTTAAAACTGAAATAATCTTAAATGATGACAATTCATTTAAAACCAAACGTGTTTATATGGGTAAAGACGAGACAGTATTTGAAGAAACCGGTAATCTTCAATGGACTGAAGATGGAGGCACTGTGGTTCTTACAAACAAGGAAAACGGAAACGCTACCTTGTTTAAAGTTGGTGAAAACCACTTAAGACAATTGGATATGGAAGGTAAACCCATTGAAGGGGATCTGGCAGATATGTATGTTCTTCAAAAGAATTAAATGGAAAAAACGCGCTTTGAAAGCGCGTTTTTTTTTTAAACATTAAATCGAAAGTGCATCACATCACCATCTTTGACGATGTATTCCTTCCCTTCTACTCTCATTTTACCGGCTTCTTTTACTTTGGCTTCGCTTCCAAAACTAACATAATCATCATAAGCGATGACTTCGGCTCTGATGAATCCTTTTTCAAAATCAGAGTGAATGACTCCGGCGGCTTGTGGAGCAGTCGCTCCAACCGGTATGGTCCAGGCACGTACTTCTTTTACGCCGGCCGTGAAATAGGTTTGTAGGTTAAGTAATCTGTAAGCAGAACGAATCAACTTAGCCGAACCGGCTTCATCAAGACCCAAATCTTCGAGGAACATTTGGCGCTCTTCATAGGTTTCCAACTCTGTGATATCAGCTTCAGTGCCTACGGCAAGTACCAATACTTCGGCATTTTCGTTTTTTACATTCTCTTTTACTAAGTCTACATATTTGTTGCCATTTACTGCAGACCCTTCATCCACATTACAAACATACATAACAGGCTTATCTGTAATAAATTGAAGTGGGGCAATAAAATCTTCCCTTTCAGCTGCTGAAAATTCTATTGCTCTGATGGAAACTCCGGCTTCCAGGCCTTTTTTAACTTTTAAAAGGGCTTCTTCTTCTTTTTGGGCTTCTTTGTTTCCGGTTTTGGCTGCACGTTTCACTTTTTCCAGTTTTTTCTCAGCTGTTTCAAGATCTTTTAACTGTAATTCCATATCAATGGTTTCTTTATCCCTTATAGGGTTTACAGAACCGTCAACGTGCACAATATTATCATTGTCAAAACAACGTAAAACATGAAGAATCGCATCAGTTTCTCTAATGTTTCCAAGAAATTGGTTCCCCAAACCTTCGCCTTTGCTGGCACCTTTCACCAAACCGGCAATATCAACAATTTCAACGGTTGCCGGTAGTACTCGTTCCGGTTTCACCAGAGATTCCAGCTTTTGCAATCTGGGATCGGGAACATTGACAACTCCAATGTTGGGTTCTATGGTACAAAACGGAAAGTTGGCGCTTTGCGCTTTGGCATTTGACAAACAATTAAATAATGTGGATTTACCAACATTGGGAAGACCTACGATTCCGGCTTTCATATTATATCATTTTTAAGGGTGCAAAGATACATCTTCAAATGAATTATCAAGAAATAAAAAAGATGTTTACTGGAATTCAGTAAACATCTTTTAGAAGTTGTATTATCAAGCTACTAATTTAAGGTGCCGGATAGAGGTAATTTGCCTCAAAACTCAGCGGGATTCCCAGCCACCAATAGACTAATAAAAAGGCTGTCCATGTGATTAAAAATATAACTGAATAAGGCAACATCATTGATATGAGGGTCCCGATTCCCATTCCTTTGACATAGCGCTGACTAAAGACCACCACCAGTGGGAAATAAGGTAACAAAGGAGTTATAATGTTTGATACTGAATCTCCTACGCGATAAGCCGCCTGTGTAAGGTCAGGTGATATTCCAAGTTGCATCAACATAGGAACAAAAATGGGTGCTATTAATGCCCATTTTGCAGATGCAGAACCCACCATTAAATTCACAAAAGCACTAAGGATTACAATTCCAACAATGGTTATTTGACCCGGCAGTTCAAGTGCCTGAAGGAAATTAGCTCCTTTTATTGCAATCAAAAGACCGATGTTTGAACGTGAAAAAGCATCAATAAAAAGTGCACAGAAAAAAGCCATTACGATATAGTAACCCATACTTTCCATCGACTTTGTCATACTTTTAATCAAATCTCTTGAGGATTTATATCTTCCGGAAACAAAACCAAAAACAAGTCCGGGAATTAAGAGTAAAACAAAAATGAGAGGAACAATAGCCTTCATTAAGGGAGCATTAAACGAAGTAAGTGATTGAATTTCGGGATCAACCATATCCGGTCCTCTTAATGCTGAACTTTCAGGGTATGCCCATAAAAACAAACCTACAATTCCCAGGACCATCGCCAAAAACCCATACCAGAAGGCTTTGCTTTCCTTGGATGTTACTGCTTCCATTTTAGGCATTTGGTCTTCATCACCATCTACTTTAACTTTTGAAAGTCTGGGTTCAATTATCTTATCTGTAATCCACCAACCCACAAGCACAATCAATAAAGTGGATGCAGAAGTGAAATACCAGTTGTTTAAGGGGTTTAAGTTAATAGCAGGGTCTAATATTCTGGCTGCTTCCAGTGTAAAACTCATAATGAGCGGGTCAATGGCAGAAGGGATAAAGTTTGCTGAAAACCCTCCTGATACTCCGGCAAATGCGGCTGCAATACCGGCTAATGGATGTCGGCCTGCGGCATAAAAAATAACACCTCCCAAGGGAATAACAAGTACATATCCTGCATCAGCAGCTGTGTGGCTAACGATGGCTATTAAGATAAGCATCGGGGTTAGTAATTGTTTGGGTGTAAAGTTTAAGAGTTTTTTCAAACCGGCATCTATCCATCCGGAATGCTCTGCTACCCCAACTCCAAGCATGGCAACTAAAACAATTCCCAATGGTGCAAATAGCACAAAGGTATTTACCATGCTCGCCAGGAATCCGGCTAATTGAGTCCCGGTGAGTAAATTTTGAACATTTAAGCTATTTCCCGTCATTGGGTGTATTTCACCAAAATCAAAGGGTGATAGTATCGCAGATAAAACCCAAACGAAGATTAATAAATAAAAAAATAAAATTGCAGGATCGGGTAATTTATTCCCCATTTTCTCAACTAAATCAAGTGCTTTGTTTACAAAGCCTTTTTTCTTGACCACTTCAGTTTGTTCCATATTTTAAAGGTTGTTAGTTTTAGAAGATGCTAATTTAGAAAAATATGGGATATATCCTCATAATATTTTGGGCGATATAATGATGTGACGTTGGAATGTTAAATATTTGCAATAGTTTATGTTTTTATTTTAATATATTAACAATTTAAACAAGTATATTTGTAATGAAAATAACCTAAATTTTTAAATTATGAAACGCACTACATTAGTAACTATAATCATTGCTCTTTTTTCACTTGTTGGCTTACAAGCTCAAGTGAATGAGAATGTAAAGAAAGAAACAACAGTAAAAAAGGTAACTGTAAAGGACACCAATGTTGAGACCCTGATAGATAAAGAAGTTAAAGAAACAAAAAGCGTCATCAAAGTTGAGGGTACTGATAAAACCAATCAAAATTCAGAAGAAGTTATTGTTTCAGATGAAAAGAAAATGTCAGTTGAACTTGTTGAAAAGGAATTAAATCTTGAAAATCAAAAAGAACTTGATAGATTAAAAAAAGAAGAAACAAAAAGAATTGACGGTCAACAACGAGGAGTGCCAGTTAAAACAGATGAAGACACAATAGAAAAACCAAAAATGTCAACAAAATCTAAAAAAGATGGTGGCGGCAAATAATTCTTAAATCACTAAAAAAAATTAAAACCCGGTTATTTTATTAATCGGGTTTTTTATTTTTAAATTAGCAAGAAAATTTTTCAATGAAGTATTATCTCTTTTTAATTGTTGTTTTACTAATATCATCTTCCACTTTTGGCCAGCACAAAAAGGCGTATTCAATTTTTACATCAGAGGGTGTTGAATCCCATTACGATGAGCTAAAAGAACAAGTTAAAACTTCAGACATTCTTTTATTTGGAGAACAGCACAACAGTGCGATTGCTCATTGGTTACAGTTTGAATTGACCAAAGATTTAATTCAAATTAGAAAAGTGAAGTTGGGTGCTGAAATGTTTGAAAGAGACAACCAGGAACCCTTAAATGATTTTTTAAATAATCAAATTGACCAAAAAGGCCTGGACACTTTAGCTCGTTTATGGTCAAATTATAAAACAGATTATGCCCCACTCGTAAAACTTGCTAAAGAAAATAAACTTGAATTTATTGCCACAAATATCCCTAGACGTTATGCAAGTATGGTCTTTAGAAATGGATTTGATGTCCTGGACACTCTAACTCTTAATGAAAAAAAATGGATTGCCCCACTACCTATCGCTTTTGACTCAAATTTGCCAACTTATCAAAATATACTCACAATGATGGGAGAACACGGCACACCTGAACTTGTAAAGGCACAGGCCATTAAGGATGCTACAATGGCTTTTTCAATTTTAGAAAACAGAGTTGAAAATGAATTGTTTATTCACTATAACGGCGCTTATCATAGCGACTTTTATGAAGGTATTTTATGGTATTTAAAACTCACTGAACCTGATTTACATTACAAAACTATATCGACAGTTACCCAAAAAGACATTTCTTTTCTTGATGAAGAACACAGAGGAAAAGCAGATTTTATAATAGTTGTCAATGAAAATGTTACAACCACATATTAAAAAAATGAGACATAGATTTATACTTTTTTTTACATTCATATTAAGCATTTTAGTGAATGCACAAGAGATTGCTGTTCTGCAATACAATGGCGGAGGCGACTGGTATGCAAACCCCACATCGCTACCCAATTTAATTAAGTATTCAAATCAAAATATCAACACAAAAATTGCTGAAAAGCCACAAACAGTTGAAACCTCAAGCCTTGAAATTTTTCAATACCCTTTTGTGCATATGACTGGTCACGGAAATGTTTTTTTTACTCCGGAAGATGTTTCAAATCTCAGAAACTATTTATTAAGTGGCGGTTTTCTTCATATAGATGATAATTATGGAATGGATACCTTTTTAAGACCTGAGTTACAAAAGCTATTTCCTGAAAAGGAATTGATTGAATTACCGGCTTCCCACCCCATTTTTACGTATCATTTCAAGTTTCCCAAAGGGCTACCCAAAATACACGAACACGACAACAAACCCCCACAAGCTTTTGGAATTTTTGAAGAAGACCGACTCTTACTTTTATATACTTACGAAACTGATTTAGGCAATGGTTGGGAAAACCCCGAAGTACACAACAACCCTGAAGAGATAAGACAAAAAGCATTACAAATGGGTGCAAATATTATTAAATTTGCTTTTGAAAATTAATCTAAAATAGTATTAAACATGGTTGCAAAAGAGATTACAAAAGGAATTCTTCAAGCTGTAGCAATTATTTTTGGCTTTGTTTTTTTAGGTTGGTTTTTTTATAAAATCCAAAGTGTTCTTCTTTACATTGTGCTGGCAGGAGTAGTAACTCTAATCGGAAGGCCCATAGTATTGTTTTTAAAAGAACGATTGCTATTAAAAAACTTATTGGCTGTTATTTTAACAATGCTAATTATTTTTGGTTTCTTTATTGGTCTATTATTGCTGTTTATTCCTTTAATAAAACAGCAAAGCCATAATCTTTCGCTTCTCAATATTGATTCACTATCAGTGACTGTTGAAAATTTATATTCAGAAATATTGGTTTATTTCTCAGGGCCTAATTTTGACTTGGAATCTAAAGTAAATAATTCAGACTTTATGAATTCGATAGATTTTGGGTTTATCCCAGAATTTATAAACAGCTTTTTAAGTGCATTGGGATCGTTTAGTATTGGATTATTTTCTGTGATTTTCATTTCATTTTTTCTATTAAAAGACAGTAAACTACTAGAAAATGGGATATTAACCTTTATCCCAGATGAAAAAGAAACTCGATTTGAACAATCATTGGCTAAAATTAAAAATTTATTATCCCGCTACTTTATTGGACTTGTTTTTCAAATTATGGTACTCTTTATTATCTATTCATTTGTTTTGTTATTTTTTGGGATAGACAACGCTGTAGTAATAGCATTTTTGTGTGCCTTATTAAATATTATTCCTTACTTAGGCCCATTAATTGGTGCTTTTGTTATGATGTTTCTAACAATGTCAAGCAATCTTGGGCAGGATTTTAGTACTGTGATTTTGCCAACAACAATTTATGTAATGATTGGTTTTGCAATTGGACAATTGATAGATAATTTTTTAAGTCAGCCGCTCATTTTTTCAAACAGCGTGCGCTCACACCCTCTTGAAATATTTTTGGTAATTATCATTGGTGGGTTGTTGTTTGGTGTCCTTGGAATGATAGCTGCGGTTCCCTCCTACACAGTTATTAAAGTAATTAGCAAAGAGTTTTTATCTGAAAACAAAATAGTAAAAAGGCTCACACAAAATCTTTAACATTTAGTTTGAACAAATCTATATTAAATACAGTAGTTCAGAACTTTATTGATGATAATTTAAATGAGGATCTTGTAAAACTCACAATGAAAGGATCTCCGTTTTCCAATGTTTCTATTCAAGAAATTGTCATTCAAATTCAGGGAAGATTAAAAGCAAAAAGTAAACTTCCCACCTGGTTTAAAACAAAAGATATCTATTATCCTCCAAAGTTACATATCGAGCAAACCTCTTCAGAAGCTACAGCACAATACAAAAGTGAATTGGTTAGAGGTGACACTTTAGCAGATTTGACAGGTGGATTTGGAGTTGATACTTTGTATTTTTCGAAACAGTTTAAAGAAACTTCCCATTTTGAAATAAACAACGAACTTTCAAAAATAGTATCTCATAACTTTTCGATTTTAAGCCCAAAAATACGTTGCTATATTGATGATGGAATTAATGCAATAAAAAATAAAAAGTTTGATGTAATTTTCGTAGATCCCTCCAGGCGTAATGAAACAAAAGGAAAGGTTTTTTATCTCTCAGATTGCCTGCCAAATGTTGTTATTCATCTAGATTATCTTCTCAAACATTGTACTACTTTAATGATTAAAACCTCACCAATGCTAGATATTAGTGCAGGATTAAAAGAACTTCGGCACGTATATCAAATTCACATTGTTGCCGTTAAAAACGAAGTAAAAGAATTGATATGGTTGATAGAAAAAGGCAGGGAAAGCAATGTTAATCTTGTGACTGTAAATATTTTAGAATCTGATAATGAAGTATTTGAGGCGCCATTGAATTTGAATAGTGATATAAACTATTCTTTACCCAAAAAATTCCTCTTTGAGCCTAATGCAGCAATTATGAAGAGTGGCCTATTTGAGACATTATGTTTAAAATTTCCTGTTGAAAAAATAGCCCCAAGTTCGCATTTATTTACAAGTGACAACTTAATTGATTTTCCCGGAAGACGATTTGAAATTACAAAAGTGATTCCTTATGCTAAAGCGGAAGTAAAAAAAGCACTTTTAGGAATCAAAGCAAATATATCAACAAGAAATTTTCCAGAAACAGTTTCAAGATTAAAAACGAAATGGAAAATCAAAGATGGTGGTGACTTATACTTGTTTTTTACTACCGATAGTAACAACAATAAATTTGTGCTTTTCTGCCGGAAGGTTTAAATAACAAAACGCCATAAAATAATAAAACCCCACAAAAAAATGTGAGGCTTTGTGTGATCGCGAGAGGATTCGAACCTCTGACCGTCTGCTTAGAAGGCAGATGCTCTATCCAGCTGAGCTACGCGACCAGAGTTTAAATAATATTGTCGGGGTGGCAGGATT
>JANSXN010000095.1 GCA_024742935.1 Flavobacteriaceae bacterium | reverse complement strand
TATGAAAATATTAATAAAGCGGCACTTTTTATTGATGGAATTAATATTTCAGAGACAATAGTAAATTCACAGCAGATAACTTTGGATGATTTTCTCATAGTAATTCCTGATGGTGAGCATAAGAGTTTCAGTTTATATGTAAGTTTTGAAGAAACTGTTTTAGATAATGAGCAGATCATATTTAGAATAAATGAAACCAATACTACAAGTGATAGTACTCCATTTGCATTTCGAAATGCCGGAGGAGCCTCATCACCAACGAACCCTGGAGTAAATAAAATACAAGTTATTGCTAATCAATTAGCATTTATTCAACAGCCCACATCAGTTAATCTACAATCATTAATGCAGCCTTATCCAAAAGTTATTGCAGTTGATGTTTTTGGAAATCGCGATATGGATTTTAATGATTTTCTAACACTAACAACAACATCAATTTTTGCTGAAAATGCTGTTACCTCTATTCAATCTCAAAATGGACAAGCTATTTTTGACCAATTATATTTTGATTTAGTAGGAGAAGATTTTCTCATTAATGTCTCATCATCAGATACTGAAATACCTGAAAAAGAGAGTAATACTTTTACGGTTTTTGATATACCAGTTATAATGACTGCAGGTAAAGTGTTTATAACAGAAGTAAGTGATAATCCAACATCTTCTCTTGAATATCTAGAAATTTTCAATAATTCAGGTAGGCATATTACTCTTAGCGAAGTAAAGTTGGTTATGTACCCTGAAGGAACTGTATGGGGTTTTGGTGCATCTTCAGGAAATTCAATACCCAATGGTGTAATTCCACCCAGAGGTTTTGCCATAATTTCTCGAGGTGGGTTATTACAAGATTTTGAATCCTATTATGGTTCTTTAAATTCAAATACCATTTTTATTCAAGGAACTGCCGGAATGTTTTTTGCTCCAGAAAACCCAAGAGAGTGGAAACTTTATCAAGGAGGTACAATAGGTGTTGCAAATGGCCATTTAATCGATCAAACAACCTCTTTTGGAGTTTCAAACAATCAACGGATTTCAAAGAATGTTTTTAACAATAATTTTGAATATTCCAATAGCCTACTAGCAAATCCGGGCGAACTTGACGACTTAATTTTTACTGACGGAAACTGGGTAAACGACCTTTCACCTGATATAAACTCATCAGGTCAAAATGTTTATTTTTTTGATGATTTTACTTTATCTCAAACGATTTCTTCTCAAAATGCCGGAATAGCTGCTCCCTATATTTTAAATCTAAACGGCTTTGATTTTAATGTTTCTCAAATTTTTACTTTTAAAAGTAATTCAAGTGGTAGCGCTCAATTAGACGAAATTCAAGCAAATGAAACAATAAGTGGCCAAGTCACAATGGAGCGTTATATTCCAGCCCGACGATCTTTTCGATTTTTATCATCTGCTGTGAGTACCCCAGGAACAATACAAAGCAACTGGCAGGAAGGCGCTGTTAATGCCACATCCAATCCCAATCCGGGTTATGGTACCCACATAACGGGATCAGTGAGTGGTTTGAACGGATTTGATGCGACCCCCACGGGCAATCCTTCATTGTTTAAGCTCAATAATGCTGCACAGAGTTGGGAATCGGTATCCAATACAGATATCAACACGATAGTATCGGGCACCCCTTATCGTTTAATGGTGCGGGGCGACCGCAGCATCGACGTGACCAGTAACAGTGCCCCGCCCACAAACACGGTCCTGCGCACTACAGGAACTTTGCATACAGGTTCATTCACGACCAGTGATTTTAGTTCAACAGCCGGTGCTTTTAACTTTTTTGGGAATCCTTACCCTTCCGTTGTAGATATGACTTCAGTAGTTGGGTCTTCAACAAACATCAATACAAACCATTATTATGTTTGGGACCCCACCTTGGGAGGTACCCCCATACCGGGAGAACCCGGAGGTAGGGGAGCATATGTTGCGGTAGATTTGACTAGCGGCGGAAACAACAATATCGGTTCACAAGCCAATCAATACCTCCAGCCGGGTCAGGCTGCTTTTGTGCAAACCTTAAACAATGGAGGTTCCAGTCTCACTTTTGAGGAAAGTCACAAGGCTGTTTCTCAAACACAAACACAGGTTTTTAATGTATTGAGCCAGATCAGTATGATGCTTTATGGAGCAAACAACTATGCTACGGGAGCCACGGCTTCAGACGGGCTACGTATAAAGTTTTCTGAAGCCGGCAGCAATGCAGTTACTCCGGAAGACGCGTTAAAATTCTATAATCTGGATGAAAACATAGCCACCCAAAATGGCAACCAATTGCTGAGTATAGAAAGTCGGGCATTGCCAGAAGATGAAGAAGTCCTGCCGTTGTTTTTCAACCAATACCGTTACCCAAGTTATGTCCTTGAAATTGCTGTGAATGAGTTGACAGGGGTTATCGCTTATTTGCGAGATCACTACACTGGAGACCAGGTAGCGCTTTCCAACGATCAAACCACATTGTATGGTTTTACCATCGACCCTTCTATTACCGAAAGCATAGCGAGTGACCGTTTTGATATTAAGTTTGAACAAGAGTTGTTGAGTACCATTGATATTGACAGAAGCAATATCGTGTTGTTTCCCAATCCTGCCCAAGAGGTTGTTTATCTTATTGCGAAGTCGATGGTAGGAGAACAAGTTGAAGTGTGGCTTACCAATATGCTCGGTCAAAGACTCTACACTAAAAGCCATAAGATAAATGATGATGGTATTGTCACAATTGACACTTCAAGACTAAGAAGCGGTGTTTATTTGTTGGAGTTAAGAGGAGAAAATGGTTTTGAGTTTAAAACAAAATTGATAATTGAATAAAAAAAAATAACCCCATGATTAAAAGGGAAGGCTAAAACTCCATCAATTTTTGAGTTTTTATTACAATTTAATTTTGAACTTTAAAAATCTAGATGCAGACTCGATTTTAAACGCCTTAGGACTTTTAATTATTAGCATAAAACGTAAACATATCAATTAAAAAATGAATTTATTGTTATACTGTTTGTTTTTTTGTTCTAAATGTTTAAATATGATGAGTTATTTTTGATTTAGGGAAAACTTCTTAAAACTTATCATTAAAAAACCTGCCTTTTATGGCAGGTTTTTTTTATAAGAGTATTGAATTTACTTTATAGTTTTAATGATATTTGAAACTATTTTTATTTGTTATTATTGGCTTTAAAAAGAAAAGTCATTTTATATTATTTCTATTTTTAATTCCAAATAATTAAATTAAGATTGGGTCGAGTTTTTAATTTCCTTAAAACGATTTAAACGAGATATTATAGCCTCTTTGACATCTGAAATTGTAAAAGGTTTGCATATAAAATCATCAACACCTGCTTTCATGGACTTTCTAAGGGAATCCTCTAAGTTTTTTGAAGTTAAAAATATAATTGGGATGTGAGCTATTTCTTTGTCAATTTTTATTTTTTTGACTAACTCAAAGCCATCAACTTTTGGCATCATAATGTCACTTAGAATAACATCAGGCTTGGAGCTTTTAATAATGTCTAAAGCATCTTCTGAGTTTGAACAGGTTTCTACTAAAAAATTATTCAGTTCTAATAAATCTTTAAGGGTATCAATAATGTATCTATCATCATCAATTATAATAACTTTTGATTTTTTCATTGGGGAGGTGTCTTCAAGTATATTTAACTAATATAAAACATGCTAGTTAATAAGATCTTAATTATGTTTAACAATTTATTAATGCAATTCAACAAACATAATAAAAAATATTCTTGAAATCATAAAAGCAACTATGTTTTAATATATTAATTTTTAAAATTGTCAATTAATGTTTTTACTAATTAATATCAGCAAGGAGTAATGGGATTTTTTTAAAAAACCTACATTGGTTTATAAAAAAAGGTTGTTTTTAGTATTCTTATATTTGTGTAAATCAAGAATTTTAAGCAACTCTTCTAATTTAAAAAAATCATTCTCATTTATTATAAATTCAAAAATTTCATTCTCATATGTAAACTTCAACACTTTTTTTTTAAAACTATATGACAAGTAGATTATAAAATAAATTAATATTAGAGTAAGCAAAATTAAAATAAAGGATTGAACAATGAGTAATATAGTGATGAGAGTTATAAGTATAGATAGATATATATTATAAGGTTTATAAAAAAAATCAATTATATTTACATTTTCAATTTTGTCAATTTCAAAAGTTTTAAAATTGATTGTATTTTTTTTTAAGAACAATGACTTATCACTAAAATAAAAAGTGTTTTTCATATTAATTTAAATTACTCAACATAAAAAAAAGGAGATTAACTATCAATTAAAAATAAAAATTATTAATTAAATAAATTTTACTAATAATTAAAATTAAGATGGTCAATAATTTAATCAAAATCAAAATACTACTTGTGGAGGATGATGAAAATATTGCTCATACACTGATTGATTATTTTCAAACTCTTGACTTTTTAATACATTGGTCTTCAAATGGTGTCGCGGGTTTAAAAAGTATTAAAACATTTGTTCCAGATGTTATAGTCTGTGATTTAATGATGCCGGTTATGAATGGGGAAGAATTTTATAAAACATTAAAAAAGAACGATTCCTTTAATAGTATACCTTTTTTGATAATTTCAGCAGACTCATCTATAGATTCAAAATTAAAACAATTACGACTTGGTGCAAACGATTATATAATTAAGCCTTTTAAATTTGAAGAACTTGTTTACAAAATAAAAAATCTACTGGATTATAAAGACACTATTTTATTAGATAAAAAACAAATTAAATTTAATAAGTTAAATTTAAATCTAAAGACTTTTGAAAACCATTTGGATGAATTTTTGTTAGAAAATATAATGTCAAACTTTGACATTTCTCTTTTGGCAGAGCATTTGAATATGAGTAATTCTACACTAGATAAGACTATAAGGAAAAAGTTTAGAGTCAATATTTCTACATATGTTAGACAGTTTAGACTTGAATATGCTATTAGTCTTATGAATAAAGGTTTTGAAAGTATAACTGAAATTGCTTTTCAATCTGGCTTTAGTTCTGCTTCTTATTTTTCTACTAGTTTTAAAAAATATAAATCAAAAACACCTAAAGAATACATTAAAACTATTAAGGTAAAATAGTAACTTTAAAGTACCTTTATTATTTAACAAGCATTGTTTTTAATATTAAAAATTGCTTAATATTATTTCTAATGAAAACTCTTTTGTTTAAAATTTATTAAAATAAAAAATAATTTATTTCTAAAATATTACATGGTATTTCAAATGCAAATAACAACCTTTTAGTTAATAAAGATATTGACCTTGCAATACATAATGCGATTGCAGATATTGGAAAAGCTACAGATGTTGATAGATGTTATGTTTTTGAAAACAAAGTAAATGATGAGGGTAAATTGTTATTGTATTATGTTTATGAATGGTGTAATGTTGGCATAACCCCATACCTTGGAAATCCAGAATTAAGTGGGCTTGAATATTCTCTTTTCCCCGGTTTATTTGAAATACTTTCAGAAGACAAGCCGCTTTATGGCATTGTTAAAAACTCAAAAGACAAAACTTTCAGAGAAATAATGGATATGCAGGGTATTATTTCTTATTTATTTTTGCCGATTCTTTTAGATGGTAAGTTTTGGGGTTGGATTGGTTTTGATGACTGTTTGAGTGAGAGAAAATGGAATGAAGGGGAAGTTGTCGCGCTTCATACTGTAGCAAAAAATATTGGACTAAGACTTAGTCAACACTTCTCTTTCAACAAATTAAAACTCGCCTTAAATGAAATAGATATTTATCTTGATAACTCAGATCAAGTTTCTTGGACCTGGCATTTAAAAACAAATAAAATGGAATATTCCTTTAATTGGTTTAGGCTCTTTGGATATGATTCGAAAGAGTTACCTGAATATTTTAAGCAATGGGAATTAAATATTCATCCAGATGACCTTTTGCCTTTTAGGAAAAAATTGAAAACTCAATTAAAAAATAAAAAATTTGAAGGTATTTTGCGTTACAGACATAAACAAAATAAGTATTTATGGGTGAAATATCAAGCACATCAAATATTTGATCCTCATAATCAAGAGGTTAAAGTTATAGGTTCTTTTGTAGATATAACTAGTTTAAAGAACAAAGAATTAGAAGTTAAAAGGCAAAAAAAAGAATATGAAAATTTATCAAATAGTATTTCAGAGGTAATATTTAAAATTTCTCATACCGGAAATATAATCTTTTTAAACACAAAGTGGAAAAAATTTACAGGCCTTACTTCTGCTGAATCTTTAGAGGAAAATTTCATGAATTTTTTTCTAGAAACTAATGATGTGAATAATCAATTCAAAAGTTTATCAAACTTTTTAACTAAAAAACCATCAAAAAATACAAGCAGACAATATAAATTAATTTTAAAAATTTTTAATGACAAAAACATTTGGGTTATTGTTGACATAAATTTTTATAAAAAACCAAATCTCTTTACCGGAACAATTACAAATGTTAGTGAAAATGAATTGCTAAGGCAGAAATTAAATGAATCTAATAAAAAATATTCTTTCATCGCAAATAATACAAGTGATACAATTATTGTACACGATATAGAAGGAATAATAGATTTTGTGTCAAAATCAAGTGAACAAATGTTAGGCTATAAGCCAGATGAACTTAAAAATAAAAATCCTTATGACTATATCCATCCAAATGATATTTTAAAAGTTAAAGCCTCACATGAAAAAATTATAAACCATAAATCAAAACAGGTTTGTGACTACAGATTTAAGCACAAAGCGGGACACTGGGTCTGGCTTGAAACTTCCACAAACCCAATAGTTGAAGAAGGAAAATTAATGGGTATGATTTCTTCAAGTCGCGATATTTCTAAGCTAAAAATAATAAATCAAAAAATAGTTGAAGCCCTTGAAAAAGAAAAAGAGTTAAATAAGTTAAAATCTAACTTTGTTTCAATGGCCTCTCATCAATTTAGAACTCCGCTTACGGTTTTATACTCTAATATTGAACTACTTGATTTGATAATTCAAGATAATGGAGATTTTGATATAAATACCAAAGACAAGGCTCTCATTAGAATGAAGAATGAAGTTTCAAGAATGACAGAACTAATTAATAATTTCCTTATTTATGGGAAGTATGATTCCGGTCATATAAAAAAGAAAATAAAAGAATTAAACTTGTGTAGTCTGATTGAAGATTTAGTTGATAAAAGTTTTAATGTTAAAAATACAGGCAGGTTTGTACAGATTCAAACTAAAGGAAATGAAAAATCTTTGTATTCAGATGAAAGTTTATTGGAACACATTTTTTCAAATCTAATTTCTAATGCAATTAAATATTCTGATAAAACAAAAGACCCTGAAATTATAATAGATTATAGATTAAATTATGTAGATATTCACGTCATTGATTATGGCATTGGAATTCCAAAGCAAAATATAAATAATCTTTTTAATTCTTTTTATAGAGCTGAAAATACAGATAATATAAAAGGAACCGGTTTGGGCTTAGTCATTGTAAAAGAGTTTTTAGGACTGCTTAAAGGTCAAATTAAACTTACAAGTAAAGAAGGCATTGGAACTAATATTGAAATTAAAATACCCT
>JANSXN010000059.1 GCA_024742935.1 Flavobacteriaceae bacterium | reverse complement strand
TTGACCGTCTCAATTAATCTTCTCAGGTTTTTATTACTCGGTTTATTCTCTGTATTATTTCTGACCGTTTCCAATCAAAAAAAATACGCTGTCAATTCAATATATCAATGAACTTGTCCTATTTTATAAAGACGTGTTTTTGTTCTTTTTTCTCCAAAAAAATTGCGCCGTAAAGCGCTTCTTGTTTAAGAGAGTGCAAAGATACTATCATTTTTTACTCCCACAAGTATTATTTATAATTTTTTTTGAAAAAAATTTAAACGCAACTCGCTTTTGAAAATGGGTATGAACTTTACCACTTCAATGAGTAATTTACTACCTCTCAAAGCGGCTGCAAATATATAACTGTTTTACATTATGACAAGACTTTTATTGAAATATTTTTAAATAAAATTATAAGTCACTGTAATGCCTCTATTTATAAAATATATTTAGTTGAAACTTACCTTCTTTTTATAAAAATATAATCGTTTCAAAAACATATAAACTTTGTTTTAGCATACAAAAAACGCTCTTTACAAAATTCATTTCATAAATAATGTATTTAACTGTTCAGCGATTATCATAAAATATAAGCACAAATAATAAGGGAGCTATATTGTTTTGCACATAAAGAGGTAGTATATTTGTGCCCTAAAATTTTATACCTATATATATGATTCAGATTACTTTGCCTGATGGTACTAAAAAATCCTTTGAAAAGGGGAGCACTCCAATGGATGTAGCTAAAAGTATCAGCGAAGGTTTAGCGCGTAATGTTATTTCGGCATCTTACAATAATGAGATTGTTGAAACTACAACTGAATTAACTCAAGATGGCAGCCTGGTTTTATATACCTGGAACGACAAGGAAGGAAAGAAAGCTTTCTGGCACTCCTCTGCACATGTTTTAGCTCAAGCTCTTGAAGACTTGTATCCCGGAATCAAATTAACGATAGGTCCTGCTATTGATAATGGCTTTTATTATGATGTTGATTTTGGGGACCACTCATTTTCTGATAAAGAATTGAAAGCGGTTGAAGATAAAATGCTAGCCTTAGCAAGAGAAAAGTTTGAATTCTCTATGCGTGATGCCTCAAAAGAAGAAGCATTGAATTATTATAAAAAACAAGGAAACGAATATAAAGTCGAATTGATTGAAAATCTTGAGGACGGAACAATCACCTTTTGTGACCACGCTGATTTTACTGATTTATGCCGGGGTGGGCACATTCCAAATACAGGCATTATTAAAGCAGTAAAACTATTAAATGTAGCAGGGGCCTACTGGAGAGGTGATGAGAAGAATAAGCAATTGACACGTATTTATGGTGTTTCATTTCCAAAACAAAAAGATCTTACTGAATATTTACACCTACTGGAGGAGGCTAAAAAAAGAGACCATAGAAAACTAGGTAAAGAGCTGGAGCTTTTTACTTTTTCAAAAAAGGTGGGTCAAGGGCTTCCTTTGTGGTTGCCTAAAGGAGCCGCTTTGCGCGAAAGGCTTGAAAACTTTCTAAAAGCAGCTCAAAAGAAAGCAGGATATGAAATGGTGGTTACGCCACACATTGGCCAAAAGGAACTGTATGTCACTTCAGGGCATTATGCTAAATATGGTGAAGACAGTTTTCAGCCCATCCTTACGCCAAATGAAGGAGAAGAATTTTTACTCAAGCCTATGAATTGTCCGCATCACTGCGAAATATACAATTCAAAACCATGGTCTTATAAAGATCTTCCTAAACGGTTTGCTGAATTTGGAACTGTTTACCGCTATGAGCAAAGTGGTGAGTTGCACGGTTTAACAAGGGTGCGAGGGTTTACTCAAGATGACGCACATATATTTTGTACAAACGATCAGTTGGACGATGAATTCAAAAAGGTGATTGATTTGGTACTATATGTTTTTGGGTCTTTAGGTTTTGAAAACTTTACTGCACAAGTTTCAATAAGAGATAAAGAAAAAGCTGAAAAATATATTGGCTCAGATGAAAATTGGGAAAAAGCAGAACAAGCCATCATCAACGCGGCCAATGAAAAAGGCCTTGACTATGTGATTGAAAAAGGAGAGGCTGCTTTTTATGGCCCAAAACTCGATTTTATGGTTAAGGACGCCCTTGGAAGAAGCTGGCAATTAGGAACCATTCAGGTGGATTATAATTTGCCGGAGCGTTTTGATCTCACATATAAAGGTAGTGACAATGAATCTCACAGACCTGTAATGATCCACCGTGCTCCTTTTGGAAGTATGGAACGCTTTATTGCCATTTTACTGGAGCACACCGGAGGAAACTTTCCACTTTGGTTGATGCCAGAGCAGGTTAGCATCCTTTCTTTAAGTGAGAAATTTGAGAAATACAGTAAAAAAGTTTTAAATTTGCTGGAAAATGACGAAATTCGCGCCCTCGCTGACAACAGGAGTGAGACAATTGGAAAGAAAATACGAGATGCTGAAACCGGCAAAGTCCCGTATATGCTAATTGTAGGTGAGCAAGAAGCTCTAGATAACACGGTTTCTGTGCGAAAGCATGGAGAGGGTGATTTAGGCATAATGACCCTACCAGAGTTCATAGAATTGATAAAAAAAGACATAAATAGTAATATATTAGAGTTTAACGTTTAACTAAAAATTTTAAGTTATAGCAATTAGAAGAAAAAGAAGTAGAGGTGCTGCTCGCGTAATTAAAGAAGACCAGCATAACATTAATCGAAGAATTCGAGCTGAGGAAGTGCGCCTTGTGGGCGACAATGTAGAGGTGGGTGTTTATCCCACTAAGAAAGCATTAGAAATGGCCGAAGAACAAGGTCTAGATCTTGTTGAGATTTCACCCAATGCAAACCCTCCAGTTTGTAAAATCATGGAATATTCAAAATTCATGTATGAGCAAAAGAAAAGGGAGAAAGCACTTAAAGCAAAAGCCTCTAAAGTTGTTATAAAAGAGTTGAGATTTGGTCCACAGACCGATGACCACGATTATGAATTTAAAAAGCGTAATGCTGAAAAATTCCTAAAAGACGGAGCAAAAGTAAAAGCCTTTGTATTTTTTAAAGGTCGTTCTATCATATTTAAAGATCAAGGTGAAATACTTTTATTACGTTTAGCGCAAGATCTTGAAGACCTTGCAAAAGTGGAACAATTACCTAAACTTGAAGGGAAAAGAATGATTATGTTTCTTGCTCCCAAAAAAAGTAAATAATTTTCTTTTTAAAAAAAAGCTTAAAATAAAAAAGAACAAGACATTTAGTTGAGTTCAATGAAAGAGAGTCTGAATAAATCAGAAAAAATTGCGAAATAATTAAATAAAAACTAGGAAAAATGCCTAAAATGAAAACAAACTCCAGTGCTAAAAAGCGTTTCAAGCTCACCGGCACCGGAAAAATCAAAAGAAAGCACGCGTTTAAAAGCCACATCTTAACCAAGAAGTCAAAAAAACGCAAGCTTAAACTAACTCACGACACACTTGTTCACAAGTCTGACGAGAGCAACGTAAAGTTAATGCTTCGTTTGAAGTAAAAACTTTCGGTTAAATCATTAATTAACCCTGGAGATGGGCTACAAAAAAGGCACTAGGCCTGAGTAAGTAATTAAAGTGGCGATAGTCGCCCGCCTGCTACAAAAAACAAATTTTATTATGCCAAGATCAGTAAATTCAGTCGCTTCCAGAGCCCGAAGAAAAAAGGTAATGAAGCAAGCCAAAGGATACTTTGGAAGACGTAAAAATGTATGGACCGTTGCAAAAAATGCAGTTGAAAAAGCATTAGTATATGCTTACAGAGACCGCAGAGCAAAAAAGAGAAACTTTCGTGCCCTTTGGATTACCCGTATTAATGCAGGTGCCAGACAACACGGAATGTCATACTCTCAGTTTATGGGAAAAGTAAAAGCCAATAATATCGAGTTAAACCGAAAGGTGCTAGCCGATTTAGCGATGAACCACCCAGAAGCGTTTGCAGCAATCGTAAATAAAGTAAAATAAGGGCTTTTGCCTAATTCAATAACCTTATTATTTCGCATAAAAAAAGTCTTCCAAAATGGAAGACTTTTTTGTTTTTTATTCATTTTAAAAATATCTAATTGAGAAGTCCTCCTATTTCATTCATAAAAGACAGATCAAAGTTTTGAGAATTAACTTTGTTCATCATTTTCACAATCTGCGAAGGATTCATATCCTCACCAATTACTCTAAAAAGTCCAAATCCTTTATCTGAATCTGAAGCGAAAATGATGATTTCATCAATGGCCTCTACATTGCCGGTGAACAACAATGAGGCACCCATATCGTTGGAACCATATTTCATCAAGGTTTCATAAGTATCAGTACTCAAAATTGATTTAACCCGCTGCTTCTCGATTTCATAGATTTCTTTGTTTTCATCCTTCAATTGAAGTGCTATCATATTCACTTTCTTGATGCTTTTCACGGTTTGCAACTGTTCTTTATTTAAGCTATTATCTTCTGTTAAAAGTAAACTTGAAGGCAGGTCAATCGTGATAAAGTTGTTATCATTTTGCTTTTCTACAATGTACTTTTGCAGCGATGCGTTATTTCCACAAGCACTAAATAAAAACATACTTAGCACCAAGGATATTGATATATAAATTGCTGTTTTCATAGTATCTTAGTTTTTATTTTTATCAATATTTTTAAGCTGCTCACTTCCGGGAACATTTAAATCTGCTGTGAGTTGTGAAATTTGTCTTAAGTCAATATTTCCGGTGATGCTCATAACAACAGCTTTACTATCTTTACTGTTGGCGTCTTCCAGGAACATAAATAATTCAGTTACAAAATTATCATTCTTACCTTCCTTTACATAAAACTTGATATTTTTCCCATCATCGCTCACGCGCATCAATTCAGAAAGTGATGTTGATGATTTTAAATAAGAATCTACTGTTTTTTTCATTTCTGCAGCAGTTCCGGAATTTGATGTGGTAAATATTTTGATGTTTTCAAGATTTTCAACCATATTCAAGTACTCTTTTGCTTTGGGGTCGTTTGAACTTAAATCGATTTTACTCATCAATTTAAACATACTTTTTGTGACAATCATTGAAGTGACATCTTGTTGATCTTCAAATTTATCAAAAACACCTTGGCTAAACAGAGTCTGTGAAACAAGTGCTATGACTGTTATTGCTATTATTTTTTTCATCGTTTTTGGGTTTTAATTAGTACTTATTTATTTAAATATTTTGTTTGTTGACTTTTCAAATTCCTGAATAACTGCAAGGTTTTGGGCGCTACTATTGAATTGATAAGAAATAAAATTCAAAGCTTCTTTTGTCTTTTCAAAAGCAAGTTCAGCTTCTATTTGTTCTGCTGTGCTTATTTTATTTGAATTGTTGTTTATAAAAAAAGTGACACCTAAAGCGACAACTAGCAGTGCCGCAACAGCCACCCATTTTCTCATATACTTATAAAAGGGTTGCTTATTGGTTTCTGAAATTTTAGGTGTAACACTGGTTTTTTCAGATTTCGCTGTAGCGAAAAATGCAAACATGTCCTGATATACTTCTAAATGTGGTGCCACTTTGCCACTCTTAAAGTACTCCTGAAGCATTTTTTCTTCAGCTAAACTGGTAGTGCCTTCAAAATAAGCATCCAGTGCTTGTTCAATTTTTTGTAAGTCCATAATTGTACTTTTTAATTAATTCTTCTCTAACCATTTTGCGGGCTCTTGACAGATTCACACGAATGGCGGTTTCATTCATTTCCATTACGGCAGCGATTTCGCTGTATTCATACTCCTCAACATCCCTCAGTTGTAAAATAATGCGCTGTTGTTCCGGCAATTGTTTCATAATTTCAAAAACCATGCCCACTCCGTCTTTTGCTTCTACCTGGTCTTCAGTTCGGGAATTATTACTTTTATAGTTTTGATGCACGATGGTTAAGTTTGAGGCCTGTTTTGACTTGAGTCTGTCCAGACAATAGTTTTTTGTCATCGTCATTGCATAGGCTTCCGGTTTGTTGTATTTTTTAATCAGTTCTTTTCCATTCCACAATTTCAAAAATACTTCCTGTACTGCATCCTCTGCTTCATCGTGAGATATCAAAATACGTTTTGCCAGTCTATACAACTTATCTTTCAACGGCATTACAATATGTAAGAATTCTTCTTTTTGCATCGGGTTAGGTTGGTGCTTTGCAATATTGCTTACAACTTGAAGACGAATATCCTCAATTTTTGTTACAAAAAAATTGCTTTTTGCAATAATGTAGTTATTTTTAGTGTTTTAAAGCATACCCATAAAAAGTGTCCCAATGAAAAAGATTAAAATTATAGTACTGTTTCTTGCACTGGCTGTTAGTTTTCAATCCTGTTTTGAGGATTTTGATGATAACCTTCAAAACATCACAGCTCTTGACATCCAGAATTTTATTTATAGCGCGATGAATATCTGGTACCTTTACAAACCCGATGTACCCGACTTGGCCAATGATCGTTTTGCTTCTCAAAATGAACTCAATGAGTTTTTGGAAACTTTTACTACTCCAGAGGATCTGTTTGATGCGCTCAACGCACCCCAGGATCGATTTAGTTTTATAGTTGACGATTACAGGGTTTTAGAGGCAGCTCTTGCCGGAATCTCTCTCAGCAATGGTATGGAATACGGACTCGTTTTTTATCCGGGAAGTGAGACCAATGTATTTGGGTTTGTTAGATATGTGCTGCCCAATAGTGATGCAGCTCAAAAAGGGGTAGAACGCGGGATGATTTTCAACACCATTGACGGCTCACAAATTACCAATCAAAACTTTAATTTATTAAGAGAACTTTCATCATATGAAATCGGGTTGGCAGCTTTTGACGGCACCAATATTACACCAACAGGACAAACCATCGCTTTGAACAAAAGTGAACTTATTGAAAACCCCATCCACATTGCAAGCACATTTACTATCGAAGGTCAAAATATTGGATACTTGATGTACAATGGATTTACGGGAGATTTTGATGAACAGTTAAACAATACATTTGGAAACTTTCAGGGGGAGAATCTTTCAGAATTAATTTTAGATTTGAGGTATAACAGTGGAGGCTCTGTGAGATCAGCCATAGATTTATCCAGTATGATTACAGGACAATTTACAGGTCAAGTTTTTTCTACTGAAGTATGGAACCCGGAATTACAATCTATTTTTGAAAATAATGACCCGGAGGGTTTGATTAACAGGTTTACTAATACCATTCGTACCGGTGCAGCGATAAACAGCTTAAACCTCAACAGGGTTTATATATTAACTTCGCCCAGTACAGCATCTGCCAGTGAGCTGGTTATAAACGGTCTTGATCCATACATTGAAGTAGTTCTCGTGGGAGGAACAACCACCGGAAAATTTCAAGCATCTACAACATTTTATGATGGCCCTCCACCAAACTTTAGAAGGTCTGAAGCCAATCCATCACACTTTTATGCCATTCAACCTTTGATATTTACTTCTGCAAATGCAAATGGCGTTACCGGATTTGTTGATGGCATACCTCCCACTATAGAGTTTCCGGAAGATTTGACAAATCTTGGAGTGTTGGGAGATATAACAGAGCCTTTACTCGAAGCGGCACTTGATGAAATTTTTGGCAGAAGTCCAAAAAGTAATGTTCATCTTGAATATAAAAAGGCAGGAAACAGTAAAATGCATTTACCAACTTATAACAGAATGTATGTTGATGATGTAAAAAAACCTATAGATTAATTATTTTAAATCTGAAGCTTCAACTGTTATCTGGTCTCTCATAAAAGCTTGGCAAATATGATTCATTGAGGAAACGGTTTGCCTGATAACATTAGTAATAGTTGAAACCTGAATCCCTTTTTTTGACAATCCCTTTACATTTTGGTATAAGAATGTAATCATCTCATTATAGAATGATTCATTACTTTCAAGCATTTGATTCAGGGTGGGAGCATTCGCGGCGTCAATGTCAATATACTGGTGAATCTCATCAATTTTGTTTTTTACAAATGCTCTTAGTTTTTCTAAAATCTCAAGAGCAAGAGGGTCTTCACTGTCAATAATAAATTTAATGTTATGTGCAACATCCTTGATGTCTTTTGCGCCGTAAACCAGTGATCTTAGTGCAATCATATTAGAAGTGAGTTGTTCAGATTCCCGAACACTTAAGTTTTGTTCCTGCAACTGAAGATAAAAAGTCGTTAATTCATCTTCAAGACGTTTTATTTTATCATATTTTTCATTGAGGTTTACAGCCGTTTGAAAGATGGTTTTCCAACCCGAAGCCTTGTGATTACCCTTGGTAACCGCAAAACAATTTTGAATAAAATCCTGTACATAAATATAAACGAGACCCAATTCGTCTTTTACGGCTTTTAAGGCAACTTCAGGAAACTCTGTAGTAATGTTTTTAATGTATAAGGTCTCACCCGATGGTTCTGCATTTTTAAATCTTCCTTTGAGAAATTTTTGAAAGCTTCCCAAAAATGGTATGAAAAGCAATATTCCTCCCAAATTTAATAGTGTGTTTAAAAGCACAAGCTCCATTAAAGGGTCTGTTAGTTTGAAAAAAACATAAACCTTGTCAACCACTTGTTTAAGAAAAATAAAAATGACAATCCCTGCCGTTGAGTTAAAAATGACATTGGCCAAAGCCAACCTTTTTTTATCGGCCGTTCCGGCTAATGAGCCCAGTAATAAAGTAGAGGTTGTACCAATATTAGCCCCAATAATCATAGCAAACGATTGATAAACATCTATCAGTCCGGCATTCAATGCACTTAAAATGATTACTATCATTGCAGAACTAGACTGAACCAGAGCGGTAACAATCAAACCCAATAACAAAAACGCCCAAAGTCCAAATTGGGAGAAAAAATTCATATCAATTTGGTCTGCAACCGCATCAAGAGCATCCTTCATAAAGTCCAACCCGAGAAAAAGTAGTCCGAACCCAATAAGAAAAACCCCCAGGTTTTTTAAAAATGGCCTGCTCTCCAGAAAAAGATAAGATAAAATCCCCAATGCAAGAAGTGGGAATGAAAAATCGGCAATATTCATTTTAAAACCCAGAGCTGCCACTATCCAGGCGGTGAATGTGGTGCCCAGGTTGGCCCCCAAAACCACGCCCAGTGCATTTTTTAAACTCAGCATTCCGGCACCAAGAAATGCCAAAACCAGCAAAGTCACCATGGAGCTGCTTTGTAAAATAGCAGTTACAAATGTTCCGGTCAGTATTCCTTTCCAGCTTTTGTTAGTAAAACGTTTGATGATTTTTTGAAAAGATTTACCGGCAAGCCCTTTAATACCCTCCTCCAAATGACGCATTCCGAAAAGAAAAACTCCCAATCCGGCTAAAAACATCCAAAAATCAAAAGGCACATTTTGCATAATTCAACTTTAAAATTAATCAATTTTAGAGAGCAACTTTATACTTTATAAATTTATACAATTCTCCTGTCCAAAGTACAATTGATGATAAGGAAATAAGTATTAAAAATTCATACACTGACACATATTCAAATGAAAAAATATGTTGAAAAAACGGCATTTCTATAATGACAATCTGAACAATAACCGATGCAAGAATTGCTAGGTTGATGTACTTATTTGAGAAAAAACCAATTTCAAATATTGATTTTTTAAGCGAACGCATATTGTATAAATTAAACAACTGAGAAAAAGCCATCACAATAAAAACCGCTGTTCTTGCTTTTTCAAGACTTACATCAATAAACCGGAAATATACTATTAGTGATAAAACAGTCATAATCCCGGCCATCATAAATAAAAAGGGCAGTACACTCTTATTGAGAATTTTCTCATTCTGTTTCACGGGTTTGTCTTTCAATAAATCCTTGTGTCCCCGTTCTGCTGCCAGTGGCTTATCACAAAGTCCATCTGTAATGAGGTTCAGCCATAAAATTTGTGTAGCTGTCAATGCCATGGGCAATCCCATGGCAACAAGGGAAATGAGTGTAGTTATTTCAGCAAAATTTGTGGTAACCAAAAAGAAACTGGTTTTTCGTGCATTGGAAAAAACAATTCGTCCTTCTTCAATGGCATTGACAATGGTTGCAAAATTATCATCTGCAAGAACCACTTGAGAAGCTTCTCGTGCTACATCTGTTCCCATAATACCCATAGCCACACCTATATCGGCTTTTTTTAATGCTGGGGCGTCATTTACTCCATCGCCGGTCATAGCAACCAGTTCCCCCATTGCCTGCAAGCGTTCTGCAATACGAAGTTTAACCTTTGGTGTCAATCGCGCAAAAACCGAAACCTTTTGAATGACATCATCAAATTCTTTTTCATCCAGTTGAAGTAGCTGCTGTTCATTCAAGGCAAGCAGTTCGTCGTCAATTTGTTCCTCTAAAATTCCAACCGCTTTGGCTATCGCAACAGCTGTGTTGATATGATCGCCGGTTGCCATAATCACACGTATGCCGGCATTTTTACATTGCAATACGGCCTCTTTAGTATTGGGTCTTGGTGGGTCAATCATTCCGGTTAAACCGGAAAAAACCAATTCTTTAATAAGGGCTTCATCTATTTTTTCTACAGAATCAGGCAACTTTTTGTAAGCCAAACCAATCACCCGCATAGCGTCTGCAGACCATAAATCCATCCGTTCGCTGAGTTCATTTCGAATGGAATCATCTATCAAAACCTCTGAACTTTCACGCGAAACATGCTTTGAAACTTCAAGTATCTTTTCCGGGGCACCTATCACAAAAAGAAATTTTTCGCCTGAAATTTCAATCAGCGAAGCACGCATCTTCAATTTTGAATTGAATGGCAGGTCATCCATTTTCCGAAGCTCATCAGAAGGTTTAAATTTCAAACCGGCTTTTGCAGCCAAAACAAGGAGTGCTCCTTCTGTGGGGTCACCCGCCAGTTCATAAGTATCAGAATCCTTGGTATGCTTGATCGATGCGTTGTTGGAATAGGCTGCAATTTCGAGTAAACGCATTAAAGCAGTCTCGTCGTTGGGCTCAATAATCTTTTTGTGCCTGCTAAAATTTCCCGCTGGCAACCACCCTTCCCCACTAACATCCAAGGGGTCATCCCCAAACATATACACTTTCCTAACTGTAAGTTTGTTTTGAGTGAGTGTTCCTGTTTTGTCTGTGATAATCGTTGTAACAGCACCCAGTGTTTCCACAGAGGTAATATCCCTGATGATGGCATTGCGTTTTGACATTCTGTAGGAACCAATGGCCAAAACCACTGAAAGTACAACAGGTAAACCTTCAGGAATCACAGAAACCAATGCAGCCATGGAAACCAAAAGCAATTCATTAAATTCATAGTTCCCGGAAATATATCCAACTGTAAATAAAACAACCGCACTGATAATCGAGATAACAGCCATTTGATGGCCGAGCATAGTTGTTTTCTTCTGAAAATTGGTTTGGGCTCGTTTTATGTTCGATAGCGTTTCAGCGATTTCTCCAACAGCGGTATCGAGACCGGTGCCACACACAACGGCTTTTGCAAAACCACCGGTCACAAAAGTGCTTTTAAATAACATATTTTTTTGATCGGCAAGAGGCGTGCTTTCAGTAACTGTTTCATTGTTTTTTGACTCCGGAACAGATTCCCCGGTAAGTGATGCTTCAGTGACCTGTAAGTTTTTGGACTCAATAATTCGGGCATCGGCAGGAACGCTTTCACCTTCTTCAAGGATGATTATATCTCCCGGCACCAATTCCCTGGAAGGAATTACCGATTCTTTACCCCCACGCACTACCCGTGCTTTATGTACCAGCATTTTTTTAAGAGCAGAAACAGCCTGCTCTGCTTTCATTTCCTGAATAAAACCAATCAGAGCGTTAATTAAAATAACCGCAAGAATCACATACATATCTATCTGGTGCCCCGCAACATAAGAAATAACCGCCGCTACGATCAATATGACAACAAGCAGATTTTTAAATTGTTTGAAGAGTAACTTTAACCAGGAATCCTTTTTAGCTTCAGGAATTTCATTCCAGCCGTATTTTTCCCGTTGATTTTTAACTTTTTCCAGGTCAAGGCCATTTTTTGAGGTTCCAAAATACTGAAGCACTGAAACAACCGGCATCGCATAAAACCAAATTTTTTGTTTGCTATTTACATTTCCGGCCATAATCCGTTGAAGAAAATGAAGTTATGTACCAAATTTAAATGTAAATTGTCATAGTTAAAATGAGATAAATCATTCTTTTATGGACGCTGAAAAAATAGCAGACCGGTTTTACACCGCTTTCGCAAAAGGCGATGCAGAAACCATGACTTCTTTGTATGCAGAGCAAATTGAATTTGAAGACCCGGCCTTTGGAAAACTCAAAAATGACCGGGCCAAAATGATGTGGAGCATGTTGCTGGAGCGCAGTCAGGGGAATTTAAAAATTGAGTATAGAATTATTGAATCTACTGAAAAAACCGCGCTAGTAAACTGGGAAGCGCGTTATCCTTTTTCAAAAACCGGACGGCAAATTCACAACAAGATATCGGCTCATTTAACCATTGAAGATGGAAAAATAATCAAACATACAGATCATTTCAATCTCTGGAAATGGTCACAACAAGCTTTAGGATTTAAGGGGCTCTTGATGGGGTGGACTCCGTTTTTTAGAAAAAAACTGCAACAACAAACACGGGGATTACTTGAGAAGTATATGAACTAACTAGTATTTTCAGCGAGTTTAATGTCCTGAACATGGTCTGGGAAAGCAATATTGTTTTCTTTTAGTTTTTCAAGGACCGCCAGCATGATATCTGTTTTTAATTGACCGTCACGAGCGCGTGTTCCTCTCAAACTATACCAATATGAAATAGAAAGTTGAACGGTTCCATTTTCAAAATTTTTAATCAGTACAGCAGGCTTTCTGCTTTTCAATATCTGATTAAACCCCGAAACTGTATCCTGAACCACAGCAATTACATCTCTTATGTTATTGGAATTAAAAACACTAATTTCAAAAGTTTCCCTAAGCTGGTCATCAATGGTGTAGTTGATAAAATGCTTTTTGATAATGTCTGAATTGGGAATATACACATCTTTTCCGTCTGTGGTTTTGATGGTTGTTTCCCTGATAGAAATCCTGATGACCCGCCCCAATTGATTGTCAATCTGAATCAAGTCTCCCATTTCAAAAGGACGATCAAAAATCATAACAATCCCTGCCAAAAAGTTTTCTCCAATGTCTTTTAAGGCAAATCCGATGATGAATGTTGTCAATCCCGCCGCTCCAATAATAGTTTGAGTCACAGCACTTAAGCCCAACGCCCTAAAGGTCAATAAGGTGAGAATAATATAAAAAATAACAAGAACAATATCTGTAACAAACTGCGATGCAACCGGGTCTTTTGATCTTTTCACGATTCTTGTGAAAATGAACTTTCTAATCAGTTTTATTATAAAAGCACCTACTGCAAAAAAAATGAAAGCTATCACCAGTGTGGGAATAAATTCAATAAATCCTCGATAAATTTCCGACAGACGTTCTTGAAATAAATCAATCATAGTTTTTTGACTTTTAGAGAGGAAAACTACAAAATTCAACGGAGTTTTCTATTTATTTTTCTAACAAAAAAGTCTGAAAACGATTGTAAGACAAAAAATAAGAGGCCGCCCTGTGAGACAACCTCTTAATTTATTATTTCATATTAGTGAATATTATACACCCTGCATTTCGTGAACGCCTTCTTTGATTTCTTCAATGACTTTGGCATTAAAGGCTTCTAAATCCTTAGGGCTTCTACTGGTCACCAAACCTTGATCGACAACTACTTCACTGTCTTTCCAAAGTGCTCCGGTATTTATCATATCATCCTTGATAGAATGGTATGAAGTCATTTTTCTGCCGTTTACAACATTTGCGCTAATTAAAACCCAAGGTGCGTGACAAATTGCTGCCACCGGCTTCCCTTGCTCAAAAAAGTCTCTAACAAACTGTAACGCATTTTCATCAGTTCTAAGCAGGTCCGGATTGATTACTCCACCCGGGATGACCAAACCGTTATACTCTTTGGCGGTTACCTCATTCAAGGTGTGGGTTACATCGATTTCACCAGACCAGTTTCCGTCAGACCATCCTTTTATTTTTCCTTTTTCAAGGCTAATGATGTCTATTTGAAAACCTTCTTTTTCCATCGCTTCTTTAGGCGAATTTAATTCACTTTTTTCATAACCGTTGGTTGCTAATAGTGCTACTCTCTTCTTCATAATCTTTCTGTTTTTATTTGTTAAACTTCTTTACTCTTTAACTTAACAAATAAACATATGAAGCGATGCCAATAAAATTATAAAGCTTTACTAAAAAGCGTTAAGGTTTAGTCTTTATCTTCTTTTTCCCTGGTAATATCGAGATTGGATTTCAGTTTATTGAGAATTCTCTTTTCTTCATTGGTACTCACATGCCTTGAGTCCAGTTTTTCTATTTCCTGATAAATGGCCGGCTCAGCAAACTTGTTAGGTTCAACCTTCTCATTTTTATATTCAGCAAACTGAACTGTAAATTCTGCACCAAAAAATAGAATCAAACAGATATAATTCACCCAAAGTAAAATAATTACTACAGAAGCCGCAGCTCCATAAACAGAAGCGGGTTCACTCTCTCCAAAGTAAAAACTGATTAAAAATTCACCAAGTAAAAACAACACAGTGGTTAAAGCGGCTCCAATATAAGTTATTTTCCAGCGGATTTTAATGTCGGGTAATAACTTAAATAGGGCTGCAAACAAAGTGGTTAAAATAAAGAAAGAAACCCCAAAATTTAATACATCAACCAAGACGGTGGTCAGGCTTTCAGAAACCTGTTCTATATGTTCTTTTAAAATATTCAGCAGGGCAGAAATCACTAATGAAATAAGCAGTAAAAAACCAATGACCAAAACCATTCCAAATGAAATTAAACGGTCTATCAACATCCTGACAATATTTGCTTTTTTGGCAGCGACACCCCAGATGGTGTTCATGGTTTTTTTCAATTGAAAAAACACACCGGTAGCCGCAAAAAGAACCATACCAACACTAAAAATGATGGCAAAAGTTGAGTCTTCAGACTCAGACACATTCACAATCATGGTTTCTATGGCATCGGCGCTATCACTCCCTATAAACTCACTTATTTGGGAAGTAATGCGTCCTTGCACTGCTTCCTGTTCAAAAAACGAACTCGCAATGGTCATGACAATTATCAATAAAGAGGGAAGTGAGAAAAGTGTGTAATAAGCGATGGTAGCCCCTTTGGGAAATGGGTCATTTTTGTTCCATCTTGTGAATGTATTTTTAAGAAGCTTGAAAGCAGTTTTAATCGTTTGAATCATACAACGTTTTCTTTCTTTAAAAAATAACCATTTTTCATTTTAATGTTTATAAAAAAAACTTAAAGGTTCTAAAAGCAAAAAAAAGGAAGCTACCCTAAGACAGCTTCCTTCCTCCATTTTTATAAAGGCTAATTAAAATTCCAGGCTAAAACCTATACGCACATTGCGACCTCGAGTTGAATAACGAAACAACTCTTCATAGTTTTCATCAAACACATTGTTTAATCCGGCAAACAGCCTCAGGTTTTTCATCACCTGATGACTTACATAAAAATCAAGTAACCCATAGGCATCCAAAGTGACTGTCTCCTGCTCAAAAGTATCCGGATTGAAAAAGCGGTCCTCCCTATCTGTGTTGTATTGATAGCTAAGTGACATCGTTGTTTTAACGTTTGGCTGAAATTGCACGCTTGCATTCACTTTATGTTCCGGGATGCGCAATGCAAATCGTTCATCAGCTTGTGTAAATGTGTAGTTAGCCATCACATTCCATTGCGTGTTGAAGCGTTTTGAAAGCTCTACCTCCACCCCATCTGCGGTAAACTCATCAGCGATGTTCTGGTACTGCGAAATAAACAAATCAGGATCCACTGTTACAAAATCCACATAGTTCTTTTCATTTCTTGTAAAATAGACCACACTGGCCCTGAAATTGGTATTTGTGGTGAATTCAACACCCGCTTCAATCGTGGCATTTTCTTCGGGTTTCAAGTCTTCATTGCCATAAGACGGGTCATAAATCTGAAACAAAGACGGTGTGATATAAGCCGTGCTGTAAGAAG
>JANSXN010000103.1 GCA_024742935.1 Flavobacteriaceae bacterium | reverse complement strand
GGTACAAATATAATGGATGTATCTGCACCGGTTTCTTTAACGGCTTCTGACACTGTATTAAAAACCGGTTTATCGAGGTGAGTTTGCCCACCTTTTCCGGGAGTAACACCACCCACAACATTGGTTCCATATTCTATCATTTGACTTGCGTGAAAAGTACCTTCACTACCTGTAAAACCTTGAACTATTATTTTGGAATTTTTGTTTACTAAAACGCTCATTGAAATTTAGTTTTTATTGAATTTGACTGCAAAAATAAACTTTTATAACGAGTATAAAAATTATACTTTCACTCTGTGATATGATTTTTCTGTATCGTCTTTATCTGTTACCGGCTGGCTTATTTGGTAGCCCTTGTATAGTTTGTTATCCTTAAGTTCCCAGATGGTGATGAAGTGAGCAATCCCCAGCTCTTCATCAGGGTTTTCAGCGGTTCTTATATAATATTTATATCTAATGGTAACAAAATTATCATCCTGAAGGATATGGCTTACTTCAATACGCATATCTGCATAAGAGCGTCTTACTTCTTGAAAAAAATCAGACAAGTCATCATAGTTTAATATGGATAAACCGTCTGTGGTACTGTTCCAAATTAAAGTGAGTTCAGGATGAACAAAGGTTTCAACAACTGTGGTATCTTTTATAAAGTCTGAATTGTAAAATGATTTTACAATTTCTTTTGCATTGGTGTTCATTTTTAATTTATTTCTTTAAATTTTTAATATCCTCCAGCATAGCCGGAATCAACCTAATGGATGCAATTTCTTTGTATTTTGATCTAAAGTCATCTGCAGGAGTTCCAAAATAAGACTTCCCTCCTTCTAAAGATTTACTAATACCGGATTGCGCAGAAATAACTGCTTTTTTTCCAATTGTAATTCCACTGGTAACTCCCACCTGTCCCCAAAGTGTGACTTCATCTTCAATTATCACACAGCCGGCAATACCGGTTTGGGATGCAATGAGGCATTTTTTACCTATTACAGTATCGTGACCAACGTGCACCTGATTGTCAATTTTTGTTCCTTCGCCAATGGTTGTATCTCCTGTAACTCCTTTATCAATAGTACAGGCTGCGCCAATGTCAACATGATTTTTTAATACTACGCGACCACCACTTATTAACTTGTCAAAACCTTCCGGCCTATTTTTATAATAAAAAGCATCTGAGCCCAAAATTGTGCCAGCATGTATCGTTACATAATCTCCAATAATTGTATTGTCATAAATAGACACATTGGAATGTATTAAGCAGTTTTTACCAATCGTGACGTTGTTCCCAACAAAGACATTGGGCTGAATTACAGTACCTTCACCTATTTTTGAAGAAGGCGAAATAGACTCCTTTGAGGCAATAAATGGATTAAAATATAGGGTGAGTTTATTGAAATCTCTAAAAGGATCCTCAGATATTAAAAGCGCTTTTCCTTCAGGGCATTCTACTTCTTTATTGATTAAAACAATGGTCGCGGCCGATTTTAATGCTTTGTCATAATATTTGGGGTGATCAACAAAAACGATATCTCCCGGTTCAACAACGTGAATTTCATTCATCCCTAAAACAGGAAAACTAGCATCTCCCACAAATTTACAATCGATAATCTTAGCAATTTTTTCAAGGGTTTGAATAGGGTTGAATTTCATTTTTGAGGTTTTTATTCTTTTACTCTTTCTTTATAAGTGCCTTTATCTGTTTCAATTTTGATTTTATCGCCTTCATTAATAAACAAAGGGACGTTAATGATTGCTCCTGTCTCAACAGTGGCGGGTTTTGTTGCGTTAGTGGCAGTGTTTCCTTTCACTCCTGGTTCGGTTGAGATTACTTCAAGAATGACGCTTGCGGGCATTTCTACTGAAAGAGGTAAGTTGTCTTCTGTATTTATTAAAATGGTAACAACTTCACCTTCTTTAAGCAAACCCGGATTGTCAAGTGCGCTTTCTTTCAATTGAATTTGTGAGAAGTCTTCAGTGTCCATAAAATGATAAAAGTCGGCATCATTATATAAATACTGATATTTATTGGTAACAACCTTTACCTCTTCGATTTTGTGTCCTGCAGAAAATGTATTGTCAACAACTTTTCCATTGGTAACACTTTTTAATTTTGTTCTAACGAAAGCCGGGCCTTTTCCGGGTTTTACGTGTAAAAACTCTATAACTTTATAAATATCGTGATTGTATTTAATACAAAGTCCGTTGCGAATATCTGATGTTGTTGCCATATTTTTTTAATCTGAATTTTTCTTAATGATACAATTAATTAAATGGAGCTTACGTAGCCCTTCATAATTCCGCGTTGTGAATTTTTTATAAACTGAAGTATTTCATCTCTTTCGGGAGTGGCTTCCATTTCTGCTTCTATAATTTCAGCAGCTTGAGAATTGTTATAATTTTTTTGGTAAAGAATTCTGTAAATGTTTTGAATTTCTCTTATTTTTTCTGTGCTAAAGCCCCGTCTTCTCAGACCGATTGAATTAATACCCACATAGGATAATGGTTCTCTACCAGCTTTTACGTATGGTGGCACGTCTTTACGCACCAGTGAGCCACCGGTAACAAAAGCGTGATTTCCAATCATACAAAACTGTTGTATAGCAGCCATCCCGGCAAGAATCACGTGGTCTCCCACTGTTATATGTCCTGCAAGTGTACTGTTATTTGAAAAAATACAGTTGTCTCCCACGATACAATCGTGAGCAATGTGGCAATAGGCCATAATCCAGCAATTTTTTCCTACGACTGTTTTCATTCTGTCTACTGTACCTCTGTTTATAGTCACAAACTCACGAATGGTGGTTCCATCGCCAATTTCGACTGTGGTATCTTCATCCTGAAATTTTAAATCTTGTGGAATTGCTGATATCACAGCTCCCGGAAAGATATTACAGTTTTTGCCAATGCGTGCACCTTCCATGATAGTAACGTTTGAACCTATCCAGGTTCCTTCGCCAATTATTACATTGTTGTGAATTGTTGTGAAGGGTTCAATGACAACATTTTTTGCGATTTTTGCGCCCGGGTGGACATATGCTAAAGGTTGATTCATTATTGCTCTTTTGTTTTTACGATTTGTGCCATCAATTCGGCTTCTGTAACGAGTCTGTCATTGGCATAAGCATTTCCTTGCATATGAACAATTCCTCGTCTTATGGGTGTAATAAGTTCTAATTTAAAAACTAAAGTATCTCCCGGCAAGACTTGCTGTTTAAACTTCACATTATTAATTTTCATAAAAAATGTGAGATAATTTTCAGGATCTGGTACCGTACTCAATGCTAGAATTCCTCCGGTTTGTGCCATAGCTTCAACGATTAAAACTCCGGGCATAACCGGTGCGCCGGGAAAATGACCCACAAAAAATGGTTCATTCATGGTGACATTTTTAATTCCTACAACATGAGAATCTGAAAGCTCTAAAATTTTATCGACCAAAAGAAAAGGAGGTCGATGGGGCAACATTTCCATAATTTGATTTACATCCATTAACGGGGTTTGTGATAAATCGTATTTTGGGATGTTATTGCGTTTTTCGATTTTTATTATTTTAGATAGTTTTTTTGCAAATTGTGTATTAACCTGATGTCCGGGCTTATTTGCTATTACTTTTCCGCGAATTCTTGTTCCAATCAAAGCTAAATCCCCTATCACATCCAATAATTTATGTCGAGCTGCTTCATTGGGTTGGTGTAATGTCAAATTATCTAAAATACCATTGGGTTTTACTGAAATAGAATCTTTTTTAAAAGCTACTTTTAGTTTTTCCATAGTAGCCGGAGAGAGTTCTTTGTCAACATAAACAATGGCATTGTTAAGGTCACCACCTTTAATTAGGCCGTGCTCAAGAAGCATTTCGATTTCGTGTAAAAAACTGAATGTTCTTGCATTAGAAATTTCATCTTTAAAATCTGATAATTTTTTAAGAGTTGCATTTTGTGTTCCCAAAACCTTCGTGCCAAAATCAACCATAGTTGTTACCTGATAGTCTTCCGCAGGCATCACAATAATTTCACTTCCAGTTTCTTCATCAACATAGGAAATAACATCTTTAACAATATATTCTTCTCTGGGTGCCTCCTGTTCAGTAATTCCTGCTTTTTCAATGGCTTCTACAAAGTATTTTGATGAGCCATCCATAATGGGAGGTTCTGGCGCGTTGAGTTCAAGAATGCAATTGTCAACTTCCATGCCCACAAGAGCCGCTAGTACATGTTCTGATGTATTTATTTTGACGCCTCTTTTTTCAAGATTTGTTCCTCTTTGGGTATTTACTACATAGTTTGCATCTGCTTCAATAACCGGATTTCCTTCCAGGTCTGTTCTAATAAATGCGTACCCATAATTGATGGGAGCAGGTTTTAAAGTAAGGGTCACTTCCTTACCTGTATGAAGCCCCACACCGGTGAGGGAGACTTCTTTTGCTAATGTGCGCTGCCTTGCAATACAATTATTCATTTCCGTTCTTTTTTTCAATAGTATTTAATCTGTCAATTATTTTTGGAAAATTTTTAAAATGTACATAACTTTTATTATAATCACCATAATTTAAAGCTGGTGAGCCCTGGAGGGTTTCATTGTCTTTTACATTTCTTCCTATACCACTTTGCGCTTGTATTTTTACTCCATTGCCTATAACGAGATGACCTGCTATACCAACTTGGCCACCAATCATACAGTTTTTTCCAATTTTTGTGGATCCAGCTATCCCAGATTGAGCTGCAATCACAGTATTTTCACCAATTTCAACATTGTGAGCAATTTGTATATGATTATCCAACTTTACTCCTTTTCTAATTATTGTTGAACCCAGGGTAGCACGGTCTATAGTGGTTGCTGCTCCAATGTCAACAAAGTCTTCAATGATTACATTTCCAGTTTGTGGTACTTTTTTATATTCGCCATTTTCATTGGGTGTAAAGCCAAAACCATCAGCTCCCAAAACTACACTGCTGTGAATTACACAGTCATTTCCAATAGTAGTTTCTGAATATATTTTAGCTCCTGCAAAAACAATTACATTGTTTCCTATTGATACATTATCGCCAAGATAAACACCGGGGAAAATTTTAACATTATCACCAATGATTACATTTTCACCAATATATGTAAAAGCACCTAAATATATGTTTTGACCCAGTTTTGCTGATGATGATAAAAAAACAGGTTCTTCAATTCCTGTTTTGTTAAGCTTTACCATATTGTAATATTCAAGAAGTTTTGAAAATGCTTTATATGGATCCTTAACTCTTATTAGCGTTGTATTTAATTTTTCTTCTGGAGAAAAAGTTTTGTCAACTATAGTAATGGAAGCCTCTGTTGAATAGATGTATGAAGTATATTTTGGATTTGATAAAAAGGTCAATGAACCAGACTCTCCCTCCTCTATTTTGGAAAGTTTAGAAACCTCAATTTCAGGGTTTCCGTCTACTTCACCCTCAAGTATCGTTGCAATTTGTAATGCTGTAAATTTCATGTGTCTATAACAGTTATTTTAGTTGGTCACACCTGCGTTGTGCAAGCAGTATAAACATCCTTAGAAAGTCATTCCTAAATGGCAAATTTTTACTGGAAGGTTTCTTCAGGTTGACATAAATTATTACTGAGTAAGGTAAAATCGAAATTCAAATAGTTACAAATTCAAGACCTTATCGTTTATTCTGGCAAAAATAGGAAAAAAGGCTTAGAAACTTCCTAATCTTTACTTTTTGGATAACAGAAATAGTATTTTGTTACTAATTTTGTCAATGCTTTGTTATTGATTTGCTCACTTACATCAGTTATGTCAATGATTTTTCCTTTTTGAGTTACTAAGTTAATTTTTTCTTTTGAATCACTGTAAGCCAAATTTGTAATCTCTCCGGAAAAACAAAAATAGTTCACTTCTTGAGCTGATAATCCAAACTTTTTGATGAGTTTTTTCCTTTTACTCTCAATATATTCACTAGAGTAGGGTTTATCCTTTATTTTAATTTTTAATAAATCCCTGTTCAAAAGTCTTGTTGATAAATTACTTAAGACAAAATCATTTGAGCTTTTCCATTGTTTTAAGGAAGCTATAATATCATAGTCATCCAATTCAGAAAATAGTTTTAAGATTTTTTCATTAAAATCTGAACTTTTTACTTGGTACTTTAAAAAGTAAAGCAGTGCTTCACTGGCAGGTAAAGTATCTCCTGAAACCACTAGCTCTTTAGCTCTTTTTAAAATATTGACTAAAATTTGTTCAGCAACAATACTGGTTTTATGCAAATAAACCTG
>JANSXN010000118.1 GCA_024742935.1 Flavobacteriaceae bacterium | reverse complement strand
ATAGGATTTAAAATACAAACCCAAAGCAAAAGAATGTTGCTTAAAAACCTAAACCCGGCTTCCCAAAAGAAATTTGAAATCATAAAATCTACTGAAGAGGAACCATTAATAAAATTGAAGTTCAGCCATTTGAATTGAGTCTGAAATACTTCAAGGAGCCCGCCCGCCGCAGGTTGGTTTTAAAGTGAAGAGGCGCTCGATGATTTTTTGGAAAGTTGCACTTAAAGTATATGTCATAAAATTATTCTTTGTCAAAATAGAAGTGAATATCTTGATATATTTCAGTATCAACAGGTTTGTTATTTACCATTCCTAATTCATAATCTAATTTACATTTCTTTATAACATTGATGGCTCTTTCATTTAAACCGGAATCGTCAGTTTGAAAAACCACAACCTCTTTCAACTCTTTTTCGGTAGTAAAAATGAATTTAAGACGCACTTTTTTAACGACTGCGTCTGAGATGTAGTTTTTAGAAAAAACGGTGTGGCCTTCATAACAGTTTAACTGCTCTTGTGTTAAATAGTTAATAAAATTGGTAGGGTTTTCAACTAGGGTAAACCGCGCCGCAATATTCACTCCTTTCGGAAATTTAAAGTGTCGGGGTTTGAGTTTCTTTTTTCTAATTCTTACAGCCTCCGTAACTGTAATAAAGTCATATTCTGCATAGTTTACTATTGTTTTCAAGGCGATGCGCCCGTCTAGCTGCAACAGTTGCTCATTCATTTTTCCAAAATAAAAAGTAGTATAATCAGCCGGATTGACCCGTAAGTCGTTACTGAAAAACAGGGTATCTATACGATTACCGGTAAAACACTTCACCCCGGCAAAAACAACGTGCTTTAATACACGCTCTTTTCGGTGTTCAATAATTTCTACAGGCTGATAGTCTGTTTCAGAAGACTTTAGAATTTCGTATGTGATATAAGGCGTTGTCGCTCTATAGGTGTATAATTTATCATCGTCTTTCAAGCGGGTTTTTTCAAAGGTAAATTCGTGTTGGGTATTGACTCGGTAACGATAATATCCGTTTCCAATGTGAAGTGTTGAGGTGTGAACCCTTAATAGCTGTCCTGTTTCCTTATCAATGACTCGGGTTTTAAAATCGATAACGCCCTCAAAGTATTGACCAGAAGCGGCATGGCCAAAGATGAAAAATAATATGGTAATTAATTTTTTCATTCTCATTTTTAGATAGAAGTTGGAACTAATTTCAACTTATAACAAATCCCACATCACATAAGCCGCTTCAAGCACGTCAGGATTGGTGAGCACGCGTTGTTTGTTGGCTTCCACCATGGGCTCCAGCAAGGGGTCAAACTTCATGGTTTTTTCGTCTTTGTCAAGCACCCGCAGCTGCAAGGGATACGTAGTTTCATAGATGTTATAAAAGCCTGTAAAAAGTTGGTTTTCCTTTTCAATGGCTTGAAAAACAGCATCAAAATTGATGGGAAAAACACTTCTTTCTGCCATTTGTTTCTCAATAGATTTGTTAAACGCAGTTACTTCGCTGTAATGAGGCCTCATAGCAATGCGTTCCTGCCCGCTTGCAATGGCTTTTCGGTAGGAGGAGGGAAACTTGCGCTTGAGTTTAAACACCTCGCCCAGGTCTTCCACTTCCAGTGCACGGGCATAGTCACTTTCCTTGTAAAACAGAGGCTCCAGCAATGCCGGTGTGACGATGTCGGGTTCAACGCCTGTGAGCTGGTGGCTCTTACCGTCAAGACGAAACATTTTCTCGATGGTGACTTTGAGAAGTTCGCCCTCAGGGTTTTCATCATCCAAAGGAAAAAAGGTTTGCAGGGTTCCCTTTCCATAACTGCGCTGCCCCAATAATACCGCACGCTTGTGGTCCTGCATTGCCGCGGCAAAGAGTTCGCTGGCAGAACCCGTATAGCCATTCACCAGTACCACCATCGGTTCTTTGAAGTGTTTCTTTTCAAAAAAATTATACACCAGATTGTATTGGTTTTGGCGGTGCTTTAAAAGGGTAATGGGGCCACTGTCAAGAAAGAGGCTAATCATATATAAGGCCTGTGTCATATCGCCCCCGCTGTTGTTTTGCAGGTCGATGATAAAGCCTTTGGCGCCTTCACTTTTTAAATGGTTGAGCTCAAAGAAAAAGTCGTTGTACACATTGGTGGTATTGCCCTCCAGATTGCTGTAAAAAGTGGGCACATTGATGTATCCCAGCTTTTTTTTCCCTTCGATAATAAAACTGAAAACCGAGTTCTCATAATTCTTGAGCATTTCCTTTTGCAGGCGTGTTTCAAAATCCACCCCATTTTTCTTTCTGAAGGTGAGCAGCAGGTTTTTATAACTGTCTGAATAAAACATGGTATTGACCACATTCATATTGACACAATTTACCTCATAGGACTTTTCTTTGTGTTGCACCCTGATGAGACGGTCTCCTTTTTCAATGCGCGTATCGCGAAAAGCAGGACTGCCTGTGAGTATGTCATACACATTCACCTCGTTTGAGTCATCCTGCTCCATAATCAACCCAAAGCTGAGCGAGCCTGAAGTCAACGAATTGAAAAAATCATTTTTTGCATCTGTATTGAAATAGTTGCTATGAGGGTCAAAATAACCCGAAAACACATTGGCAAATAAATCCAATATATAAGTCTCCAACCCGTTGTTTGGGTTCAGCTGGTTTTCAATGGTGCATCGCAGGTTTTCGAGTTCGGTTTTGCTGAGTTCAGGAGCCACCTGGGGGAGCCGATTGTAAAGGGAGTCTTTGTTTGTTGCGCTGCGTGCAAACTTATCAAGCACACTGTATGCCAGGCGCTTTCTAAAAACATTTTTGATTTCATCTGCAGTATCATAATAAACCCCTTTTTCTTTCCGTCTCAGGGAGTCTGCCAGTTCCGGTTGAAAGACTTCATTTTCCAGTTCGTCCAGTAAGTGAAGCTGACGCTCCAGCCCTCCTTTGTAAGTCGAAATAAAATCGTTTAAAAAATCACATTCAGTATTAAAAACAGCATCATCAATAAGCAGTTTGTATTTTGACAAACTGTCGATCTCATGCTGCATAAAAATGAGTTCATCAGGGTCAAGCAGGTTGATAAACGTGCTGTAAACATACTCAGACATGGGGTTGTTAATCGCCTTGGGAGCATAATGGTTTTTTTGAAGCAAGACATTCATCTTGTAGAGCTTTAAACAAAAGGCATCGCGGCT
>JANSXN010000041.1 GCA_024742935.1 Flavobacteriaceae bacterium | reverse complement strand
ATATTATTTAAATTCAATTCAGGATTACTTTCTGAAAGGTTAATGTCAACCTCTAGTAAGAAGGAACATTCACTTGAGTTTCCTGCATCATCTGTTGCAATCAATGTAATTGTATTGATGCTACCTTCTGTAAATACAGTACCCGGTGCCGGAATTTGTGTTACCAAAGGATTCAATGTACAGTTATCAAAAGCAATGGCTTCTATCGTTAAATCAGGTAAAATGTAATTTCCATTTTCATCCGGAGTTACTAAAAGGTCTTCAGGACATTCAATAACCGGAGCCAAAGTATCTTCCACAGTAACATCAAATGAGGTTGATGAGTTGTTTCCTGAAGCGTCAGTAACAGTTAAAACAACTTCCACTGTTCCAGTAAATACGGTTCCTTGGATGGGCGTTTGTGTTACCACCGGATTTGCATCACAGTTATCTGATACAATAGCTAAAGCTGTGAAATCTGCCATTATAGCTTCACAATTTAAATCGGCACTTACAATTTGATCAACTATGGGTTGTATTGTAGGGTCAATTGTGTCCTCAACCGTCACATTGAACGAGGTCGAAGCATCATTCCCTGAAGCATCCGTTGCTGTTATTGTTACCAAAATGGTACCAGAAAATAAAGTTCCCGGAGCTGGCACTTGAGTTAGTAACGGATTTGCATCGCAGTTATCTGACACCTCAGCCAGCGGAGTGTAATTAGGAAGAATAGCTTCACAATTCGCATTACTAGCCACAGTTCTATCTGTGATTGGATTTATTATTGGATCAGTGGTATCTTCTACATTTACATTGAACGAAGTCGAAGCATCATTCCCTGAAGCATCAGTTACCGTAAGCGTTACCAAAGTGGTTCCGCTAAAGGTTGTGCCTGCCAAAGGCGATTGTGTTACCACCGGAGCAGCATCACAATTATCAGCTACGACAGCTAAACCAGTATAGTCACCCACAGTTCCTTCACACGAAGCATCACCTGAAACCGTTTGGTCAGCAATGGCATCAATGGTTGGATCAGTGCTATCTTCTACATTTACATTGAACGAAGTGGTAGCATCATTCCCGGAAGCATCAGTTACCGTAAGTGTTACCAAAGTGGTTCCGCTAAAGGTGGTACCTGCCAAAGGCGATTGTGTTACCACCGGAGCAGCATCACAATTATCAGCTACGACAGCCAACGAAGTATAATCACCCACAGTTCCTTCACACGAAGCATCACCTGAAACCGTTTGGTCAGCAATGGCATCAATGGTTGGATCAGTGCTATCTTCTACATTTACATTGAACGAAGTGGTAGCATCATTCCCGGAAGCATCAGTTACCGTAAGCGTTACCAAAGTGGTTCCGCTAAAGGTTGTGCCTGCCAAAGGCGATTGTGTTACCACCGGAGCAGCATCACAATTATCAGCTACGACAGCTAAAGATGTATAGTCAGAAACAATTCCTCTACATTCAAAATCACCTGATGCTGTCTGGTCAGCAATTAGTTGAATGGTTGGATCTGTTGTATCTTCTACTGTTACATCAAAACTGGTAGCGGAATCGTTTCCTGAGGCATCTGTTACTGTAAGTGTAACGGTAGTTGTTCCGCTAAAGACAGTTCCTGCGACTGGGTTTTGAGTTACAATTGGGTTTGCATCACAATTGTCTGACACCACTGCGAGTGCAGTAAAATCGGCAAGAGTAGCCTGACAGGACGCATCTCCTGCAGTGGTTTGGTCAGCAATTGGTTGGATAGTTGGGTCTGTTGTGTCTTCAATAATGACATCAAATGTTGTTGTGGCAAAGTTGCCCGAAGCATCAGTGGCTGTTAAAGTTACTGAGGTTGTTCCGGTAATTAAAGTTCCCGGAACAGGGTTTTGTGTAATTGGAGGTGTACCACAGTTATCTGTTGCTATTACAAGCGACGTATAATCAGCAAGTGTTGCCTGACAATTGCTGTTACCACTTATTGTTTGGTTTGATGCTGATCCAATGTTTGGAACCAGATTATCAATAACAGTAACATTCGCTTGCGCAGTACTAAAGTTTCCTTCGGTATCTGTAACTGTTAGCGTGACTATTTGATTTCCAAGAGATGAACAATTCAACACATTGGGGCTTACTGCCAAAGAAGCAATACCGCAGTTGTCTGAAGAACCGTTGTTGATATCACCGGCTGAGATTGTTGCTTGACCGTTGATGTCAAGGAAAACAGTCATGTACTGGGCTAAAGCAACCGGAGGTACATTGTCTGCTGTTGCTGTCGCTTCAGCACGAGTACCCGTGCATAAACTCGAAATGTTATATTCTCCAATGACATTCATAACGTAGTGAACATTGGGAAAGCCGACAGAGGCAAGAGTTGATGGCTGAGTTAGTCCGCAATCTGCTGCAGATATGTAAGAGTTGTCTGTTTCACCACTTCCATTTGATCCAGGAAAGAATGCGGTTGAACCATTCGCAGGAGTTAATATTTCCATCACCAATATACTTCCTGAGGGTATAGTAGTAGAAAATGGTGCTGAAACTACATTCCCATTATTTGCAGTTGAGACGGGGACATTTATACTACCTAAAAGAGTTAAATTGGAGGTGTTGAATGCTCCACTTAGCGTATGAAGTCTAACTGTTAATGTATAATTATTACTGACTGACTGTACACCAAACTGTACCTGGGTTACATTAAAATCTTCACTAATTCCAAAATCATTTTGTAAGTTAAAAACTCTCCAATGACTTGTTGTAGCGTGTGATCCGGATGAACCAGATTGACACCAAACACTACCGGGCACAACATTCTGAGAGTTTGAATGTGTAATGGTAGCAGCTGTTGGAACCGGGTCTAAAACTTCTTCAGCATAGACACTGGTTGTTCCGGCTGGGTTAAAGGTGTAGGATGGTCCTGTAAAAAGAAGCGTTCCGCCGGTAGCGGCATCATACCATTCAATGGTGTTTCCGGGGTCATTGGGTGTGGCTGTTAACGTAACACTGTCACCACTACAAAATGTATCGTTAGATACTGATGGTGCATCGGGTGCTTCTGTTACATTGATAATAATATTTGCTGTACCTCCACAAATGCTTGTATAAGTCACCGTGTGATTTCCAACTCCGGCAATATTGGGATCAAACGTATAGGTAGAACCATTTCCATCATCTGTCACACCGGGGCCTGAATAAGCTCCGCCACCTGGTGAACCACCGGTTAAACCTGATTGAATTCCTTCGGTTACACAATATGATTCTGAAGCTGCAAAAGAAGTTGGTGGCAAGTCAAACGCTTGTATATTATCTGCATTACTTCCCGACGTTCCTTGTGAGGCACTAAATCCAAGTCCTCTTTTGGCAAATGCATCCCAAATAATACATTGATTTGCTCCACCATAAAGGGCTATATCTGCAGCAAGGATGGCATCTCTTCCATCAACAAATCCGGGAGAACAGGGTTGCATTTTAAGAGCTTCGGTTACAAGCATCATAGAAATATTATTTCCTCCGGTGCCATTGTAAAAATCTGTGTCAAATCCATATTGGTCGATGAGACCCCAAGTCATTTCCCAGAGCATCATTGCCCAAACTGAACCTACACCATGAGGTGCAACTGCAGTTTGTGTTCTGTTATACGTATGTGAATTTACCGCCATATTGGTGCTATAGGGAAACTCTCTGATTCCGGGACCATTTCCTGCTTGACCTACCAGCCATGTACCAATACCTCTGGCATCAGTTCCTTGATCTCCGGGCTTCATTGTTAATAACAACGCATAGTAATCACTCCAGCCTTCACCCATTTGTTCTGGCGTGCTTCCTGTATTAAGACATCCTGAATTAAATCGTCCCCCGGTTAATCGTGTAGAAATACCGTGTCCATATTCATGGATGATTACACCATTGTCTAAATCACCATCTCTTGAGTTACAAACATACATTTGCATTCTGGGTGGATTACCATCTGTAGGGGTTGCAAAATTTGCATTACAGGTTCCTCCTCCATCTTGAGCTTCAGCTCTTACCCAATCATTTGCTGAGCCTCCATTTCCATAGTTATTTTGTTGAAAATTACCACTTGCTTCATCAAAGCCATATTGATAAACAACATCGTGTACAATGTTGCTCCAGTAAAATAAGTTTGTAATTGCTGCTGGCAGGGATCTGTTTGCAGCAGACCAGGTAGTATTTATAGGAAAATCAAAATTTAAGGAAACACCTCCTTCTGCATAGGTGCCAGGAGAATTACTACCGTTTATATCGTCGTAAGCTCTTACGTTATTTCCTCGTGTATTTGTATGTTCTACCCCCGGTGAACCATTGGTGTCATGCCACCCAAATGGAGAAGCAGTTAAGTTTTCAACACCAGTTACAAGAGTTCTGTTTCCGTGATTTGGGCTTTCAACAGGCATAGCATATACTCTGTAACTACCGCCCAGCAAAGCTCCATATTCTGCAATGGACTCTTCCATTGTAACAACATCTGTATGGTAATCTGTTTGACTGGTAGCTTCAAGATGATCAAGACTGTGGTCGTGATTTTCATGGTCATCGTGAGAATCAGTATGATTTGATTCACAAACGTGTTCAATTGAACAATGTGATTGCCAATCGATTTTATCAATAATTTCACCCGTTTGTGCATTCACTTTGAAGTTAAAGTAGTTTCTGCCTTGAATATCATCTATAGCCAAACTCCAAACTAGCACAACATCTCCCTGTTTGTTTTGTTGATACATCAGTTTTACAGGAATATCTGTACTGGATATTCCTCCTTTACTAATAATGTATTCTTGTTTTTTAACATCTACAACATCAAGAACTTTCAAATTCTCAGATATACGATAATTTGAATCACCAGCTGCTGCTGCAACGGCTTGAAGTGGTGTTAATGAAGGTGATTTTCCTCCCTTTACTTTGTTTGAAACATCACCAATAAAACTATTGTTTTTACTAACAACCTCACCGTTCGAAGCGATATGAATGCTGGCTTCAGCACCAAATATTTCGATATCGTTGACTGTTTGTCTGTAATAGATATGATGTACTCCACTTGTACTACTCACGTGCTCACTAGTTATAATCCAGTTTGCAACATCTTCCTCTTTGAGATTTTTACTATCCTGAGTCTGAAGTTTAGTAGTTAATGAATTGTGGTAAGCATCAATTTTTTTTGTTGCTTCTTTGAGATCTTGTGTGTAGGTTATTTGAAATGCAAATAAAAAACACATTACATAGGGAATAATGTATTTGTTGTTCATAAGTTTGGGATTAACGTTGTATTATAATTTGAAATCGTTCATGAGGGGTATCGGCAAACACAAATCGGTAGCTTTTACCGGTGCCTGCATATGTATGGGCGACAAGTTGAAATGTATGAGTTCCTGCCGGAAGGACTATTGAACCTTTTCCGGCTAGATAAAAATATCCGGCAGCATAGGCGCCTCCTGCTGAGCCTGTTAGGTTTGAATAATAATCTGAATCAAAAGCAACTTTTGTGGCTGCTCCATTCACCTGAACCCAAGAACTGTATTGTCTTGGAGAACCATCTGTAATTACGCCGTGATCATTTGGAAATGGATTTCCAGACGGAGTGTTTGTTGAAACTCTAACACTAAACTGATAATTCAAATGAACAACAGATTCTTGTGTTAACGTAATACTTTGAAGAGCGCCGATATTTGTTGTTGCTGCTTCACCATCATCTCTACCAATAATAACTCCTCCAGACGCCCCTGATGTAGGAATAAAATTGATTGAATTTAAAGCCATAAAGTTTTGCACAAGTGAAGGTCTTAATATTAGATCTCCGTTAGTATTAACATACACAGGCATAGGGTCTGAACTAGTGTAATGTGTATTGTTAGTAAAGTTTAACTCGTCTATTCTTGCTGTATTATTATCGCCTGCAATGTGAAGTAACGTTCCTGGTGTATTGGTTTTTATGCCTACTCTATTATCTGTACCATCAATAAAAAGCATGTTTTCATTGTTTTGTGACTCAATTCGAGTATGGATACTTTCACCAAGGTTATTTATAAGTACAGTATTTTGAGAATCTTCTGTAAATCTAATAAATTCTTTGTTATCAGCACTCAATGCTAATTGATCCACGGTTGGCGACCACAAGCCCAAATTTGTATTTTCCTGAAAGGAATAAAAAGGAATACTATTGGTTCCTCTTGCGATTGCCCTCAAACTTTGTGTATTTCGGGGAATTCTCAATCGGTTTGTATTATTAGTTCTAAAATCGACTCTTCTGTTGTTTGTAGTACCAATGAAATCAGTCCCTGAATTTGCATTGTTATTACCTGCAATGCTCCAAATTCGATCATTAGATTGTATTCTTACCCATTGACTTCCGTTCCAGTAATAATAACCCGGAATGACAGCTACACTTCCGATTCCTGAATTTGCAGTATTAAATATTAATAATCCGGTAGTAGCAGAGGGTGTAATGGTTGAATTGTCAAGTGTGCTTAGTAAAGCAACTCTTGGAGCTAAGATTCCTTTAGAGTCACTTTCAATGTCCAATAAAGCACCACTCGAAAAATTGGTAGTACCTATACCCACTTGCGAAAATGATATATTTACAAATAACAGGGCAATGGGTATAAAAAAGCCTACAATTTGAGTAAGTTTGTTCATTTAGTTTGATTTAGGGACGGTAAATGTAATGTGAATCAATTCTAAAAAACAAATAAAAGACGATAAAAAGATTATATTTTCGATAAAATGTAATAATATGTAGGAAAAATATTATAAAATAGTATCATTCAATATGATAAGTACACAAAATCAACTTTTAAATAACTATTTTAAGGAGTATTTCAACAAGAAATTTGTTCCTGAAATAACCTTAAAAAGAGAAGATCAAATTCACCCTTTTGTTTCAGGTAACAAATTCAGAAAACTTAAATACAACTTAATTGAAGCAAAAAATCAACAGAAAAACAGTTTACTCACTTTTGGCGGTGCTTATTCAAATCATATAGCCGCTACCGCAGCAGCAGGAAAAGAACTTGGTTTTAAAACCCTAGGCATTATAAGAGGAGAAGAATTATTTGATAAAATTGATGAAAATCCTACCCTCGCTTTCGCGAAAGCAAATGGAATGACGTTTCATTTTGTAAACAGAGAGCAATATAAACAAAAGAATACCAATGAATTTCAAAACACCTTAACAGAAATATTTGGAGACTTTTATCTAATTCCTGAAGGCGGAACAAACCTTTTGGCTATCAAAGGTTGTGAAGAAATTTTAACAGAAGAAGATACAGATTTTGATTATATCTGTTTACCTGTTGGAACCGGTGGCACAATGGCCGGGATTGTAAACAGTAGTAAACCGCATCAAAAAATACTAGGGTTTTCTGCTTTAAAAGGAGATTTTCTAGAAAATGAAATTAAAAAATGGACTTCAAAAACAAATTGGGAAATCACAGATGCTTATTGTTTTGAAGGGTATGCTAAAATCAACGGAGAGTTGGTGAATTTTATAAATGAGTTTAAAAATACAACCGGTATACCACTTGATCCAATATACACCGGAAAGATGATTTATGGTATTTTTGAGCTGGTTAAGACGGGCTTTTTTTCAAAAAATTCTCGTATTTTAGCCATTCATACCGGAGGTCTTCAAGGGATTCAGGGTATGAATTTACAATTGAAAAAAAGAAATTTACCCCTTATAAAAATTTAATATGCGCCTCACTAGTATTTTTGTAATCTTATTTTCTGTGTTTTTAATTAGCAGTTGTGGTTCTAAAAAGCGCGTTGCTAAAAAAATACCGCAAAAGCGTGAAATTGTCAAGCCTCCGGTTAAAGAAACTCCTGTTGTTGTCGAGAAGGAAGAGAAATTGCCACCTACAAAAGTTGTAACACCGCCAGCAAATGCTTCTTATGCTGAAGTTGTTACCATATATATTGATAATTATAAACAAATTGCACAAGAAGAAATGTTACTTTACGGAATTCCTGCGAGCATAAAAATAGCACAGGGAATATTAGAATCTGGTGCCGGAAGAGGTAATTTGTCAATGAGGTCAAACAATCATTTTGGAATAAAGTGCCACTCTGGTTGGACTGGTGAGAGTGTAAGACATGATGATGATGAATTACAGGAATGCTTCAGAAAATACAACGACCCAAAATATTCTTTTAGAGACCACTCCCTTTTTCTTACTTCAAGGCCCAGATACAGCGATTTGTTTACACTTAAAAAAGACGATTACAAAGGGTGGGCTAAAGGCCTTCGAAAAGCAGGATATGCAACAGACCCTAAATATCCTGATAAGCTAATAAGTATTATAGAGCGCTATGAGTTATACAAACTCGATGCAGAAGTGCTAGGCTCTGAAGCAAACATTGCTAATCCTGACGCTACTAAAGTAAATACCTACACTGTGAGAGCCGGTGATACTCTATACTCCATCGGAAGACGATTTAATATTCCCGTTGATACTTTAAAGCAATACAATGGTCTTTCTTCAAACGATATTAGTGTGGGTCAAGTACTTTATTTACACCCAAAAAAATAATTTCAGATGATTTACAAACGCAGTAGTGATTTATTTGCTGAAGCCGAAAAAGTAATTCCCGGTGGGGTAAACTCTCCTGTAAGAGCCTTTAAAGCAGTGGGAGGCACACCTATTTTTGTTGAAAAAGCCAAAGGAGCCTATCTTTATGATGTTGATGGAAATCGCTTGATTGATTACATCAATTCCTGGGGACCGATGATTTTGGGTCATGCTTATGAGCCAGTAGTTAAAGCAGTCATAGAAAAAGCAGAAAAAGGAACTTCTTTTGGAATGCCCACACAAATTGAAACAGAAATTGCCCAATTGGCAGTTTCTATGGTGCCAAATGTTGATAAAATTCGTTTTGTAAACAGTGGCACCGAAGCGTGTATGAGTGCAGTAAGGCTCGCTCGTGGTTATACCGGAAAAGATAAAATTATCAAATTTGCCGGCTGTTATCACGGTCATAGTGATTCGTTTTTAATACAAGCAGGAAGCGGAGCTGTTACATTTGGATCACCAAACAGTCCCGGCGTGACTCAAGGTACAGCTAAGGACACTTTGCTGGCTACCTTCAATGACCTTGAAAGCGTTGAAAAACTTTTTCAGGCAAATAAAAATGAAATAAGTTGTATTATTATTGAGCCTGTTCCCGGAAATATGGGTTGCATTCCACCGAAAGCTGGTTTTCTGGAGGGATTAAGAGACCTGTGTGATGCCCATAATGCACTTTTGGTTTTTGATGAAGTAATGACCGGTTTCAGGTTAGCAAAAGGGGGTGTTCAAGAGCTCTTAAATATCAAAGCTGATATTGTATGTTTTGGTAAAGTAATTGGTGGTGGTCTTCCGGTGGGTGCTTTTGCAGCTCGCAATGAAATTATGAAACAACTTGCTCCGGAAGGTCCTGTTTATCAAGCAGGAACTCTTAGTGGAAACCCGCTGGCTATGGCAGCAGGTCTTGCCATGTTAAAGGAGTTAAATATAAATTCTGGTATTTTTAAATCTTTGGAAGAAAAAACAGCATACTTACACAATGGGCTTGAGGCTGTTTTAAAGAAAAACAATGTAATTCATACAATTAACAGATTGGGATCAATGATTTCTATACATTTTTCTGAAACAGAAGTGGTTGATTTTGAAACTGCTGCAAAAGGGAATAATGAGACATTCAAACAGTTTTTTCATGGAATGCTCGGGGAAGGAATATATATTGCTCCAAGTGCTTTTGAAACCTGGTTTTTATGTGATGCGCTTTCTTATGGAGATTTAGATGATACCATTTCTGCCTGTGATAGTGTCGCTAAAAACTTAAAATAAAAAAAGCCGGAAAAATCCGGCTTTGATTTGTTTTTAGTATCGATTATTTTTCTATTGTTGTCAAGTACTTTTGATATTGTTCTGGTGTGAGAATTTCTTTAATTTCTTTATCAAAAGTTGATTCGATTTCTTGAGTTGACTCTCCAGCCTTTGCTAATGCAGATTCCTTCTTAACCATAACTCTCCAAAGAGAACGTTGTTGATCACCAGTCAAATCAAGAGTTTGACTTAGCTCTGCTACTTTTAGTTTTGCAACCTCCTCAGGTCGTTGTTGTGCATTTACATCTTGAACAGAAAATATAAAGGCAAAGGCTATTAAGACTAGGGTTATTAATTTTTTCATTGTTTTCATTTTAAATTTAGATGACTAAAATAGTTATATATCTTAAATAAAACAATAATTAAGCCAAAAATAGATTTGATAGAACATTTCTATTTTTGGCTTGATTTGCATTAGGGGGTTATTGCTATTGTTGTTTTTTGTGTTTGATCATTAGTTTGTTTCCTGAGCTTTTCTTCATACCCTCTTTCCAAGTTTGGTATTGACTTTCGTTTAGAATGCTTTTCATTTTGTTCTGGTACTCTTGACTTTTATCAAGACGAGCAGTTGCTTTGTCATAAAAACCGTTTTCCTCAGCTTCTGTTTTTCTGAGTTCTTTATTTTTTTCTCGTTCAGAAATCATTTCAAATTGAAGTTTGTGAACTTCTTTTTGTTGTGCTTCTGTTAAATCTAGCTGGAGTGTGAGCCTTTTGGCAGATAACTCCGCTTTTTGTTCTGGGCTAAGGCCTTGTCTTTCCTGCATCATTTTTTGACGCATTTCTTTTCTCTGTTCTTTTTCCTGACTAAATCCAATTGTGGTTATTAATGCCAGAATAAGGGTGCATACCGTTTTCATAATTTTTTGTTTTATTAATTCCATTCACAAATTAGCTTGGGTAGGAATTTCGTTAAATACATTATTAAGACACAAAAAATCCATTTTGGTTTAATGGGATTCTTTATGAAAACAAGAAATTGAATTTAGATTCTTGGAAGAGAGTGTTTTTGGAAATTGGTTTTAAACCTGACTTTTATTTAATCTCTACAAAAAGACCGTTTTCTGTTTTTTCAACTTTAGCTACTTTCTTTGAAGTGAGGCCTTTAATGGCTTTGTCCCATTTTTTATTTGATAAGTCTGCTTGGCTTTTTAAGTCGTCCAACAACATTCTTTTTTTGGATTTTAAAATTGTCAAAACTAATTTTTCTTCTTCTGAAAGATCAATTTTACGCTCGGGTTTCATTTGTGGGAAAAACAATACTTCTTGTATGGATGGATTGTTTGTTAAAAACATAATCAATCGATCCATTCCAATCCCTAAACCGGAAGTGGGTGGCATACCATATTCAAGTGCTCTCACAAAGTCACGGTCAATGAACATGGCTTCATCGTCACCTTTTTCACTTAAGCGCACTTGATCTTCAAATCGTTTTAGTTGGTCTATGGGGTCATTCAGCTCAGTGTATGCATTGGCGATTTCTTTTCCACACACCATAAGTTCAAAGCGTTCTGTAAGCTCTGGATTATCACGGTGTTCTTTGCAGAGGGGACTCATTTCTTTAGGGTAATCAATGATAAATGTGGGTTGAATAAAATTACCTTCACATTTTTCACCAAAAATTTCATCAATCAATTTTCCTTTACCCATTGTATCATTTACTTCAACGCCCATTTCTTTTGCAGCTTTGCGCAGTTCATCTTCATTTTTACCTGAAATATCAAAGTTTGTAAATTGTTTAATGGCATCAGTCATTGTGACACGCGGGTATGGAGCTTTAAAGTCGATGTGATGTTCTTTGAAACTTGCTTTTGATGTACCGTTAACTGCGATTGCACAATGTTCTAAAAGCTGCTCGGTAAATTCCATCATCCAGTTATAATCCTTGTATGCCACATAAATTTCCATGGCTGTGAACTCAGGATTGTGTGTGCGGTCCATTCCTTCATTTCTGAAGTTTTTAGAAAATTCATAGACACCGTCAAAACCACCTACAATCAATCGTTTTAAATACAATTCATTAGCGATTCTTAAATACAAGGGAATATCAAGCGCATTGTGATGGGTGATGAATGGTTTTGCTGCTGCTCCACCGGGTATGGGTTGCAGTATAGGTGTTTCTACTTCAAAATAGTTTCGTTCATTAAAGAAGGAGCGCATTGCATTAAATAGTTTGGTGCGTTTGATAAACACTTCTTTCACATGCGGATTTACAACAAGATCAGCATAACGTTGACGATAGCGCATTTCGGGGTCATTGAACTCATCAAAAGTATTTCCTTCACTATCAGTTTTAGGTAAGGGAAGTGGTTTTAATGATTTGCTGAGTAGCTGAAAATTTTTAACCATAACTGTTTTTTCGCCTACTTGCGTAGTGAATAAAACTCCTTCAATACCAATAAAATCACCGATGTCTAGTAGTTTTTTATATACTTCGTTATAAAGCGATTTATCCTCTCCTGAACAGATTTCATCTCGATTAAAATAAACTTGAATGCGTCCTTCAGCATCTTGTAATTCTGCAAAAGAAGCTTTTCCTTGAATGCGTCTTGACATGAGTCTTCCTGCTATTACCACCTTTTTTCCTTCCTCAAACTGTTTCTTTATTTTATTTGAGGTATGGTCAACTGGAAACAAAGCCGCAGGGTAGGGGTTGATATTCATAGCCCGCAGTTGTGTTAGCTTTTCTCTTCGCACTAATTCCTGTTCTGAAAGTTGCATATTTTACAAAGTTTTGAAGGCGCAAAGATACGTTTTTGTTAAAAATATTTGTAAAAATTGATTAACTATGTGTTCTAATAATCAGATATAAATTCTATTTTTGAATTAGCTGAAAAAAGTTAAAAAAGCTATTATCTTATTTATGAGCATTTGGAGAGTTATACTTGCAATTATATTTCCACCACTTTCAGTTATTGATAAAGGGTGTGGCTCCATAGTTATCGTATTTATTTTAACGGTTCTGGGTTGGATTCCCGGGGTCATTGCGGCTTTAATTATTTTAAACAATCCTAAAAACTAATACCATGAGAACTTTATTAATTTTTTCTATGACTTTATGCTCATTTATTTTCACTTCCTGTGAATTTACTGAAACCCTTGTTTTGAATGCTGACGGAAGTGGCGAAATGAAAGTTCAAATGGACGCCTCTGCTATGATTGCGATGATGTCTTCAATGGGTAATGAGGAAGAAAATGCAAAAATGAATGATAAAATAGACACTACCTTTTACTTCAGAGACATACTGGCTGATAAAAAAGATAGTATTGCTACATTGCCAATAGAACAACAAGAGCGACTCAAAAAATTAGAAGCATATGGAGTTCACGTTTCAATGGATACCGAAGCGGAAAAAATGGTTTATGATATTTTTATAAATTTCAATTCAATAAATGAGGCAGATAATTTATTTGATGCATTCAATCAAATTAACAATACAGGTGTCAATTCCACCTCAGAAACTGAACAATCTCCATCGCAAGAGAGTGTAAAGGTGAGATATTCTTTTGAAAACAATGTTTTTAAAAGGGATGCTTATATAGCTGATGTTGAATTACACAAAGCTGAAATGGATAGTTTGAAGGGAATGGAAATGATGCTGGGAGGTACTTTATATAAATTGAATTATACCTTTCCGAAAAAAATTAAATCAACCACTCAAGAGGACGCTACCTTTAGCGGTGATAGAAAAACACTTTTTTACCAGGTTGAGTATTTAGACTACCTGAAAAATCCTGACCTTATGGATATTGAAGTGGTGCTCGAAAAGTAAGACTAGTTTTAAATCAACCCAAACGAGCCTCAGATTTGCAAATAATTTTAATTTTTAAGCAGTTTCTCTGATGGGCCTGTTTAAAATTAAGTCAATGTATTTATTGATGTTCTTTTTTAAATCTTTTCTATGAGAGATAAAATCCAGAAAACCATGTTCGAGAAGGAATTCTGCGGTTTGAAAACCTTCAGGCAATTCTTTTCCAGTGGTGTCTCTTACAACTCTAGGACCGGCAAATCCAATTAAAGCTCCGGGTTCAGAAATGTTTATGTCACCCAGCATTGCAAATGAAGCTGTTGTGCCACCTGTTGTGGGGTCTGTACATAAAGAAATATATGGTATTCCGGCATCAGAAAGTTGCGCTAGTTTGGCAGATGTTTTTGCTAATTGCATTAGTGAGAAAGCAGCTTCCATCATTCTGGCACCACCACTTTTTGAAATAATTAAAAGTGGAATTTTCTTTTTCAAAGCATAATCTGCGGCACGGGTTATTTTTTCACCAACTACAGCTCCCATTGAACCTCCAATAAATGCAAAATCCATACAGGCAATCACGAGGTCTTCACCCATTGACTTTCCAACTGCTGTTCTTACAGCATCTTTTAGTCCCGTTTTGTCTTGTGCGTCCTTTAACCTGTCTAAATACTTTTTAGTGTCTACAAAACTTAGCGGGTCTTTTGAACTTAAGTTTTTGTCCAGTTCTTTGAATTTATTATCATCAAAGAGTATTTCAAAATATTCCTTACTTCCAATGCGCACGTGGTAGCCATCTTCAGGACTTACATAAAAATTGAGTGCCAGTTCTTCTGCATCGACAATTTTACCGGTTGGGGATTTGTACCACAAGCCTTTGGGGACATCTTTTTTGTCTTCGGTTGCGGTTTGAATTCCTTTTTTTGTTCTTTTAAACCAGGCCATGGGATCTATGATTTAAGATTTATGATAAACGATTTGAGATTGTAAGAATTAAAAATAACTATTAATTATAATTAGAGTGTGTTGATATTGTTTAGGTCTCTAAAGGCTTGCTCGAGACGAGTTTTGAAAGTCATTTCGCCTTCGCGAAGCCATTTTCTAGGATCATAATATTTTTTATTTGGTAACGCATCTCCTTCTGGGTTGCCAATTTGTGTTTTTAGAAAATCTATGTTTTGAACCATATAATCTCTAATTCCTTCTGTGAAAGCAAATTGCAAATCGGTATCAATATTCATTTTTACGACACCATAACTAATGGCTTCTCTTATTTCCTGAACAGATGAGCCACTACCACCATGAAAAACAAAGTCAATGGGATTGTGTTCTGTGCCAAACTTTTTCTGAACATATTCCTGAGAATTTTTTAGAATAATGGGTGTTAATTTAACATTACCGGGTTTATATACACCGTGTACATTTCCAAAAGCAGCTGCAATCGTAAAACGATTACTTACTTTTTTTAATTCTTCATAAGCATAAGCAACTTCTTCAGGCTGAGTATAAAGTTTAGAAGAATCGACATTTGTATTATCCACACCATCTTCTTCACCACCAGTTATTCCCAATTCTATTTCAAGAGTCATGTCCATTTTTGACATACGCTCCAGATACCGTTTTGAAATTTCAATATTCTCTTCAATAGACTCTTCAGAAAGGTCTAGCATGTGTGAGCTATAAAGGGGTTTGCCATAGACTTTGAAATGTTCTTCACCGGCATCAAGAAGCCCGTCAATCCACGGTAATAATTTTTTAGCACAATGGTCTGTGTGAAGTATTACAACAGCACCATAAGCTTCTGCAAGTTCGTGAATGTGTTTTGCACCTGCTATTCCACCGGCAATGGCTGCTTCTTGATTTGTGTTTGGGAGGCCTTTTCCGGCGTTGAAATGTGCTCCACCGTTTGAAAATTGAATAATGACCGGTGAGTTTAAGCCGGCAGCTGTTTCTAAAACTGAGTTGATTGTATTTGAGCCTACTACATTTACCGCAGGAAGAGCAAAGCCTTTCGCCTTAGCTAGTTTATGTATTTCTTGAACAGTAGCACCTGTTGCTACTCCTGCTTTGATATGTTGATTTGCCATATTAATTTCTCTTGATTCAATTAACAAAGATAAAAAAAATATACCCTTAAAAGGGATAGTTGATACCAATGTTTAATGTTGTATTGCTAAAATTGTATTCTTTAAACCAGCGGTTACCTTCAGATCTGGCAGGATTATAGGTTTTAAAGCCTAAATCACCTCTTAAAACAAAAAATCCAAAATCATATCTCAATCCAAATCCAGAACCAATCGCGACGTCCTTTAGGTCTGAAAGACTTTCAAATGTTGATTTTTCATCGGTCACATTGTCAAGTGCATTCCAAATGTTTCCAGTATCGACAAAAAGTGCTCCCTTGAAAGAACCAAGTATTGTGAATCGATATTCAATATTGGCAGCAAGTTTCAAGTTTGCTTCATTAAACTCATCTCCTCTGTCACTTGCTCCCGGCCCCAGCCTGAAAGGTAACCAGCCTCTATTGTCATTTGGTCCTCCTGCAAAGTAACTTCTTGTGAAGGGAATGCTGTTTGAATTTCCATAAGGCATAGCAAACCCACCAAATAATCTTAGCGCAATATGTGTTTCTTTATTGACTTCCCAGTAGCGCACATATTCAGAATCTAATTTTATATACTGAGAGAAGTTTACACCAAAAACTTCATAATTACCGTTGTTTTTCTCAATTCCGGCAAGTGAGGACATACCGGCAAGAAGATTTCCTGCAAACTCAAGTTTTAATCTTATTCTTGAAAACTGGTTGTCAAAAACACTTTTTCTTGAGTCTCTTATCCAGGTTATGTTTGATGCAAAAATTAAATTATTTTCTGTGAGCCTGTCTTTTTGCTGATTGATGTTTCTTAAATTTTGCTCATCATCTTCATCCAAACCATCAATGAGATTTTGATTAAAATCATTCAGAAAATTATCAGTTCCATCAGGAATTATTAAATCGATGCGATTGTTGTTTTCGTCTATATTAAAGTAAGAGTCACTTGCATTTGTGCCCAAAGCAATATCATTAAGTCTGTCATAGGAATTTTCATAAACATTAAAGTAGTTCTCTGTATTGAGATTTCTTACATATTGAATGTTCATTAAATCCAGTCTGTATGTGTGCATTCTGGAAGGGTTCCATTTGTAATTCCAGATAAGATTTGTTGTTTGTTTGTCAAGCCCAATGTTTTTTTGACTGCTTGCACCTAGACTTATGTTGGTATAAGGTGACATATATTTTGGAATGATCTTTTCTGTGTTTAAGGGAAAAAGTATTCTGGGAATGCCAAGTTTGATATCACCACCAATTTCTGAAATATTGAAAAAACGGCTGTCACGGTCTGCAACATCTTTTGAAGAACCAAGACTACCACGTCCTGAAATTTCAAGAGTTTCAGCACCCTTAAACACATTTCTTGTTAAAAATGAAGTGCTAAATCCCACGCCAAATTCTTGAATATTTGAGGTTGAAGCGTCCACATCAAAACTAATTCCATATTTTTTTCTTGGGGAAAGTAGTATGGTTGTTATAAGTTCTGTTTGAGTAGTATCTGCAGGATTTAATTCATAGTTTATATTGGGATATCTAAAAACCCTAAGCTCACTCAAGTGGGTATAAGTAAGGGTTCTGTCTGTGTCTTTAAAAATAGTTCCGGGGTTTATAAAGATAGCATCTGTGATAGTTTTTGGTCTGTATTTTATTTTATCATAACCATAAAGAGTGATGCCATTAAAGTCAATCGAATCAGAATACTTTTTATTTCTGTTTTCATATGAATAGTCGGTTACCACTTTGGTTTTTGCGATCGTATGTATCTTAAAAGGTTGTTGAATGGTGGTGTCTCCAACTTGAATGTTTCTGTCTCCAATTAAATATTCAATATTTGCTTTGTGACCTGTATTTACTGTATCTGCAATAAAAGAAATGTATTCCTGATTGAAGTTATAGAGTCCAGAGTTACGCATCAGTATAGTAACACGATCTCTTTCATTTGCAAAATTATTTCTGGAATATTGTTCGCCAGACTTCACCAAACTGCGTCTTTGTGAAAGCTTAAAAATGGAATCAACCACAGGTGAATCAATCATCACTTTTATAGAATCAACAAAATAAGGTTTTTGACGATCTACAGTATATACAATTGAAGCACGTTTTGGTTTAACCGTATCGTTTATAACTTCATAACTGGCCTTTGCATTTAGCCAGCCAAAACTTTTATAATATTCTTCAATACGTGCCTTTGAACGTTCAGCCCTGTCGTTTCTTACGACCACAGGTGCTTCTCCTTGATTTTTTAACCAATTGCTGAAGCCCACTTTATAATTTACTATTTCATCAACTTGTTTTTGAGAAAATATATTTATGAGTCTTCGTTTCTTTTGAGGGGTTTTGTATAACTGTGCGTAATAGACAGAATCTGTTTTTTCACTTGCTAGATTGTAAAAATGAAGGGCAACGGGTATTCCAAAAAGAGGGGTATTGGGTTCCTGAATAATCTGACTGTAAACACCACTTTCGTTAATTTCTTGTCCATCAACAATAATGGTATTTTTAGTGAGCAGTAATTCATTGTCTTTTACCTTTTTTACAGCATCACAGGAGCTCAGAAAGGTTATTAATAAGAATATATATGGTATTTTTGTAAAATGCCCGAAACATCTAATTATTTTTGAGAGATTTTGTTTTGTTTCAATGGGCATTATAAAAAGAAAAAATTATTAGTATTCAAAAATACACGTTTTGCATGATTAGCAAAAGCCAAATAAAGTTAATAACGTCTTTACATCAAAAAAAATATAGAATCAAGCACGATTTATTTTTTGTCGAAGGTACAAAAGTTATTCAGGAGTTTTATGGAGCAGGTTGGGAGATTTATGCTCTTTTTTCAACTGAAGAAATTGATTTTGTTCCAGACGGCAAAGTTACACTCATTTCAGAAATTGAATTAAAAAAAATTAGTGCATTAAAAACACCTAATAAGGCATTGGCAGTTTTCTTTTTGCCAACAAAGAAACCCATTGAGAATTTCAATTTTTCTATTGCTCTTGATGGCATTAGAGACCCCGGAAATATGGGAACGATCATCAGGTTGTGTGACTGGTTTGGGGTAAAGTCGCTTTTGTGCTCCAAGGATACGGTTGATTGCTTTAACCCTAAAGTACTTCAGGCATCTATGGGCTCTTTGGCCAGAGTTGAGGTACATTATTTGGACTTAGAAAATTATTTTGAAAAGAATCAACTTCCGGTATTTGGAGCTTTTATGGAAGGTAATAATGTATATCGCGAAAAACTTCCGCGTAAAGCGATCTTACTTATGGGCAATGAAGGAAAGGGAATTTCTGCTAAATTAGAAACCTATCTTTCAAAAAAAATAAGCATACCTCAATTTGGTGTTGAACAACAAACTGAAAGTCTCAATGTAGCAATGGCAACCTCTATTTTATTAAGTGAGTTTCATCGATCTACTGAAATGTAAAGTTGATAAAGACTCCTCTTGATGAAAGTTTGTCAATGTTTGATGTGTATGGACTGTTTGGGTCATTGTCTCTCACGAGTTCATCACTCATAGCAAAAACGCCTCTAATGGAAGGGGTAAATTTAAAAAAGAAGAGATAGAAATCAATTCCAAAGCCCAACTCATAGTAATAGGTGTTTTTTGTCATTCTAAACCGGCCCACATTATTGTCTTCAGGGTTGGTTTCATCACTGGTTAAGTTAATTGACGTTGACACTCCTCCAACTATAAAGGGTTTAAAATTATTGAGCCTTTTTGTCGAAATTTTTAATAACAATGGAATATGAATATAGGTCGATTTTGTTTCCCTTAAAAAGTCTCGTTCTTCCTCAAAACCCGGATAAATTAAATTACGCTCTGTATAGTACAAACCGGGTTCAAGCCTAAGATTGAAATACTCGTTTATTCTTAAATCACCAATCAGTCCCACATTAAAACCACCATTTGCCTCAACGGCAATATCTGGTTCTCCGGTTTCATTGATATAATCAAACTTAAAGTCATAATTGTTAAAGCCTAAAAAGTAACCCCAGCTCCAGCGTTGTTTGTCAAAATTTTCAAGATTTGCCAAACGTTCTTTTGAAAAAAGCTGAGCTTGAGCGGTTTCTACTAAAAATAGCAGGGCTAATATCAAAAAAATATTCTTCATAAATTTATTTTGAAGCTGTATAAATACTTGCAACCCCAAAGGTTTGCGGATTATTTTTCACTTCTTTAAACCCAATTTTCCTCAAAATATTGTTGAAGCTTTCACCATAAGGAAAAACAGAAGCGCTTTCACTTAAATAATTGTATGCTACTTTGTCTTTTGAAAATAATTTACCCACCAGGGGAAGTATTGATTTTGAGTAGAAATAATACCCTTGCTTGAAAGGAAATTTTGTGGGGACAGATGTTTCCAAAACCACAAAAAGCCCACCGGGTTTTAACACTCTTAAAATTTCAGAAAGTCCTTTTTCAAGGTTTTCAAAATTGCGCACCCCAAAAGCGACGGTAATCGCATCAAAGCTATTGTCTTCAAAAGGCATTTCTTCAGAATCACCTTGAAGAAATTCAATTTTATCTGCAATGTTTTGAGTAGCTACTTTTTTTCGTGCCACTTCAAGCATCCCTTCAGAAAGATCAAAACCCACAATTTTTGAAATTGAATGCTCAGCAAAACTTATGGCAAGGTCACCGGTGCCTGTTGCAATGTCTAAAACACTTTCGGGTCTTATGGCAACAACTTGCTTGACAACCCTTTTACGCCATTTCCTGTCAATTCCTAAAGAAATAACCCTGTTTAATCCATCATAGTTGCCGGAGATGGTATCAAACATTTTTTCAACTTGCTGTTTTTTGTTTAAATCAGATTCTTTATAGGGTTTTACCTTTTCGCTCATTTCAAAAATTTGTGCAAATATAGTATATTCACTTTGCTTTTATTCATAATAGAAAATTAAATGATTTGCTCTTGAAAGCCTAAAATTTATAGTAACTTTGTTATTCTTTTCTTTTTAGAATATATGAAAATAATCATTGCAGGTGCCGGAGAGGTGGGTTTTCATTTGGCAAAGCTATTGTCTTTTGAGTCACAAGATATCACTTTGATTGACAATGTAAAAGATAACTTGTCTTTTGCAGAGGCTCATCTTGACATCAGGGTCTTAAAAGGTGATTGTACCTCTATATCTTTACTCAAAGAAGCTCACATAGATAAAGCAGATATGCTCATAAGTGTCACTTCAAGTGAAACTACAAACATCACATCATGTTTTATAGCAAAACAGCTTGGTGCCAAAAAAACAATTGCACGTATCTCAAATACCGAATGGATTAAAAATAAAGATGAAATTGGATTTGCTGCT
>JANSXN010000049.1 GCA_024742935.1 Flavobacteriaceae bacterium | reverse complement strand
CGAACTGGATAAATGGTTAACGCTTGAGAGTGAAAGATTCAGTAAACTGGTATTGAGATTGTTTCATACAGAATTGGAAGCTGTTTATGAAGAATTCAACAGAGCTCAGGATAATGACTTCCGAAAGGAAAATTATGCCTTGATGGATGCGATGTTTCCTCAACATCCTTATGGGCAGCAACCCACAATTGGCGTTTCAGAACACCTGAAAAACCCATCTATGATTGCTATAAACAATTATTTTGACAATTACTATGTGCCAAATAATATGGCGGTGGTTCTTGTGGGTGATATTGACTTTGATGAATCCATTCAAAAAGTGAACAATCACTTTGGTAAATTTGAAAACAAAGAATTGATTCACCCAGAAAGACCCACTGAATCACCCATTACTTCACCCATAGAAAGAGAAGTTTTTGGTCCTGAAGCAGAACGGGTAACGGTTGGTTTCAGAACTGAAGAAGTGGGATCAGAGCAGGAAAGATACCTTACGTTAATCGACCAGATTCTTAGTAACGGAACTGCCGGATTGATTGACTTAAACCTCAATCAAAAACAAATTGTTCAACGCGCTTTTTCAAGAACATCTTTTTTTAATGATTATGGAACACACACTTTAACCGGGTATTCACGTTCAGGGCAATCTTTGGAAGAAATTAAAGACTTGCTTTTAAATGAGATTAAAAATATCAAAAACGGAAACTTTGACGAGTGGTTGCTGGAAGCTGCAATTAACGATTTAAAACTTTCAGAAATGAGCCGATTTGAAAACGCCTCTGCGCTCGCAAATGCGTATGTAAAAACCTTCACGCAATTTCAGGAATGGGATGACAGAGTGAAGTTTTTAAACAGCTTAAGCGAAATAACCAAAGACGACCTCGTTGCCTTTGCAAACGACTTTTTTCAGGAGAACTATGTGGTTGTTTACAAAAGACAAGGGGATAGCCAGGATGCAGTGAAAGTTGAAAACCCCGGAATCACACCTGTTCAATTAAACCGAGATCAAAAATCGGCATTTTTAGAGGAATTTGAAACCTTGGAATCTCCAGAAATCGCCCCTTTATTTATTGATTACAAAGCTACGATTGGCAATAAAGCACTCAATAACGGAATAGAAGTATCACACATCAACAATGAGAATAACGACTTGATGCAAACCTATTTCATTTTTGATATGGGTAAAGACAATGATAAAATGCTTGATCTTGCCGTTGGGTATTTGACTTATCTGGGAACTGATACATACTCCCCTGAAGACCTTAAAAAAGAGTTTTACAGAATTGGTGTTCGTTATGGCGTAAGCTCAGGTTCAGACAGGGCTTATGTGTACTTATCTGGTTTAAAAGACAATCTTCCTGAAGGCATTGAGTTACTTCAACACGTTTGGGATAATGCAGTTGCAGATGAGGAAGCTTATGGAAAATACATTGAAAAAATTGAAAAAGACCGCAACGATGCAAAAGCAAACAGAAGCCAGATCATGTTTAATGGTTTAATGAATTATGGCCAATACGGTCCTGACTCACCGCTTAGGGATATTTACACTTTAGAAGAGCTTAAAGCGATAAATCCTGATGATTTGGTACAAGTTATTAAAGACTTGAAAATTTACAAACACCGCATTTTCTATTACGGAAAAGATGTGGATGCGGCGGTTATTGCTTTAAATGAAAAGCACAATGTACCTCAAGAACTTAAAGAATATCCCGAAGCAAAAAAATACACCGAAATTGAAACCGGAAACAAAGTGTATTTTGTGAACTATGATATGGTTCAGGCAGAAATGATGTTTTTATCAAAGGGAGATACCTTTACACCTGAGAAATTAGCGGCCTCGCGTTTGTTCAACACCTATTTTGGAAGCGGATTGTCGTCAATCATCTTTCAGGAGGTCAGGGAATCTAAAGCGTTGGCATATTCAGCCTATTCGGTTTACAGAAATGCTGCTGAAGTTGAAAAACCAAACTATGTTCAAGCTTACATTGGTACCCAGGCCAATAAAATAGAAGAAGCTGTGGAAGCCATGATGGAATTAATGAATAATATGCCCGAAGCACAAGAACAATTCAACAATGCCAAGGATGCCACACTTAAACAAATCGCAGCAGAACGCATTACCAAAACCAACATTTTCTGGAGCTATGAAAGGCTTAATAGACAAGGAATTGATTATGATATAAGAGAAGAAATGTACAATACCATTCAGGATATGACACTTGCAGATTTGAAATCTTTCTTTGATGAAAACATTAAGGATGGGAATTATACTGTAATGGTAATTGGCAACAAAAATGACGTGGATATGAATGTCTTAAGAAAAATGGGAACTGTTGAAGAAATTGATTTGGATTACCTTTTTAATTTCGAAAAAAAAATATAAGATAAAAAACACTGATTTTTACAAAACCTTCTGATTGATTTCAGGAGGTTTTTTGTTTTTATGGTTAGTTGAATTGTTATTTTATGTATTTTGGTTGGATGGTGTTTAAAATAGTAATTCATGGATGTGTTTTACTTTTGTGATGCAATCGTGAGATAGCGAGGTTTTAAGAATTAACTAATGAATTGGGAATTATCATCATTTGAAAAACGTTTTTTTAGAGGTATTTTTCTATTGGTTTTTATTCCAACAGTTGCCTATGTTGCTTATAATAAAATTTTTAAAAGTGAAATAGACTGGAGTAAATTTTATGAAAATGAAAGAATGATTCATTTTGACGGAGTTATTTCTAATAAATATGTGAATTATAAAAAAAGAGCACTTAATACGATAGTTATTGATAATGATTTACACTATGAAATACTTGGTATCTGGAAATCAAAATTTGACATCGGCGACTATGTTTTCAAAGAAAAAGGGAGTTTGATTATCAAATTAATAAAAAAGGATACTCAGGACACTTTGTATTTTGATTATAGAGATATAGAAATCAAAGAATAACACTATGAATACATATAAACTTCGATGCGCAAAGTCTTCCGGCTTTGAGCTTCCACCATTTCAATTAATTTTCCATAATACTGTCAGCATCTCATGATGCTGTTCCTTTATTTTATAAACCGCTTCATTCTCATTAAATTAGTTTTTTGTAAATTTGGTTAAAGAATATTGCGTTATGGATGCAAGCGAATTAAAATTAAAAATATTCAGGCAAATTGAGACCCTTGAAAAGTCTAAATTACAGCAAGTGTATGACTTGGTACTTAATCTTGTCAAAAAAGAACCCACTGCAAATCAATGGGATGACCTTTCAAAATCGCAACAGCAAGGATTGTTGGATGCCATTGAAGAAATGAACACCTCAGAGGGGGTTGAACATCAATCTGTTATTAAAAAATACAAACGGAAATATGGGTAGTAAACCTGTAAAATGGTCTTCTCGTGCTGAAAATGATTTTGCTGAAATACTTGAGTATCTTAATAACCATTGGAATGCTTCTGTCACCTCAGGTTTTATTTCAAAAGTAGACAAGTGCATCGCTTTAATTCAGCAAAACACCGAACAATTTCCATTTCTGAATGAAAAATTCCATATAAGGAAGTGCGTGGTTACAAAACACAATTCTATATTTTATAGAGACACAGAAAGTAGGATTGAAATTTTACGATTGTATGATACCCGCCAAAATCCAGAGACACTTCAATTTTAATTTTACATTTTAATTCAAAAAGTTTTCTTGCTACTTCCTTAACCATTTGCTTATATTTGAAGACACGATTAAAACAGTAGAACAATTATGAAATTACTTGAAGGAAAAACAGCCATCATTACCGGCGGTAGCCGCGGAATTGGAAAAGGAATCGCAGAAGTTTTTGCCAAAAACGGTGCCAATGTGGCATTTACATACAGTTCGTCTGAAGAAGCTGCGCTTGAATTACAAAATGCACTTGAAAAGGAAGGGGTAAAGGCGAAAGCATACAAGAGCGATGCCGCAAACTATCAACAGGCCCAAGAGTTAGCTGAAGAAGTAGTAAAAGAATTTGGCAGTATTGATATTCTAATAAACAATGCAGGAATAACAAAAGACAATCTCTTGATGAGAATCACAGAAGAAGATTTTGATAAAGTGATTGAAGTCAATTTAAAATCTGTTTTTAATATGACGAAAGCCGTGCAGCGCACCATGTTGAAGCAGCGCAAAGGTTCTATTATCAATATGAGTTCAGTAGTGGGGTTAAAAGGAAACGCCGGACAAACCAACTATGCCGCTTCAAAAGCAGGAATTTTGGGCTTTACCAAGTCGGTGGCTCTAGAATTGGGTTCGCGTGATATAAGATGCAACGCCATTGCACCGGGCTTTATAGAAACTGAAATGACCGGAAAACTGGATGCAGCCACCGTTCAAGGCTGGAGGGATGCGATTCCGTTGAAAAGAGGAGGAACCCCTGAAGATATCGCAAACGCCTGTGTGTTCCTCGCCAGTGACCTTTCTGCATATATTACCGGTCAAGTATTGAATGTTGATGGTGGAATGCTCACTTAGGTTTCAGGTTTTGCTTCGCACAGTTCGCTTCGCTCGTGTCAGGTTTCAGGTTTTGAAGAACCTCATTAACTCACAAACTCAACAACTCATTTATGCATGAAAACGCTTTGCTTTATATAATTCTCGCAGCCTTCATTGCGCTTGCTGTTGCAGGCTATTTTTACGGGTATAAGTCAAAGCTGAATTTAAGGTTGAGATGGTTTTTTGGAACGCTTCGGTTTTTAACAATCTTTGTTTTATTACTGCTTCTTATCAATCCAAAGTTTTATCAAACTACTTATTTTAATATAAAACCTACACTTGCAGTAGTTGTTGATAATTCGCATTCTGTTAGTTATTTAGATAAAAATAACGAAGCAGAAGCGTTGTTGGAATTTTTAAAAAATAATGACGAATTAAATAACAAATTTGATCTTTCTTTTTATGCTTTCGGCGAAAGCCTTAAACGTTTGGACACCCTTACTTTTTCTGAAAGGCAAACCAATATTTCAGATCCGTTACTTTCTTTAAACGAAATTTACAAAAACAAAGTCGCGCCTGTTTTACTGGTCACAGACGGTAACCAAACGCTTGGAACAGATTTTGAATTTTCAACCCAAAACACAAAGCAATCCATTTATTCAGTAATACTGGGTGATACCGTGACTTATAAGGATTTTGCGATCACACAAATCAATGTAAATCGATATGCCTATTTGCGAAATGAATTTCCTGTCGAAGTCTTTTTACTTTATACAGGTGATACTTCAGAAAATACAACTTTTACTATAAAACAAGGCAATTCGACGGTTTTTCAGCAAGCATTGACTTTTAATGCTCAGGAAAGTTCTAAAGTGATTGATTTTAAATTACCTGCAAACAGCGTGGGAGTTCAAAAATACACCGCAGCAATAAGTGCACTTGAAAATGAGAAAAACACAGATAATAACACCAAGTTTTTTGCAGTAGAGGTGATTGACCAAGCTACAAATGTATTGCTAGTTTCAGATATTACTCATCCTGATTTGGGTGCCTTAAAAAAATCAATTAGCAGTAATGAACAGCGCAAATTAACATTGAAAACCCCTGAAGAAGCTATTGAAAATTTGGAAGATTCTCAACTGGTTATTCTTTATCAACCCACTAACAGGTTTAATACAGTTTTTGACAGGCTGCAGCAAAACAATCAAAACACACTTTTAATCACCGGAAAAAACACCAATTGGACATTTTTAAATGCCCGGCAAAATAAATATTCAAAAGCGGCATATAGCAGTGAGCAGGTTCAGGCCAGATTAAATAGTGGGTTTGCGCTCTTTTCAATTGAAGACATTGGTTTTAATGGATTTCCACCTTTAGAAACATCACTTGGAGACTTAAAAGTGAATGTGCCTCATGATGTGCTTTTAAGTCAGCGCATTCTAGGAATTGATACCGAAAACCCTTTACTCTTTACTTTTGAAGAAAATAATAGGAAAATGGCTATCCTTGACGGAGAAAATATTTGGAAATGGAGGTCTCACGTGTATGTTAGAAATAAAAGTTTTAAACCATTTGACGACTTTGTGAGCAGTTTGATTCAATACTTATCTTCAGATAAGCTTCGCACACGCCTTGATGTCAAAGCAGAGTCATTTTACTACAATAGTGGTGATGTAAAATTGAGCGCTCAGTATTTTGACCAAAACTACATATTTAATAACAAAGCATCCATAACAATTACTGTAAAAAACCGGGAAACAGAACAAGAAAATACCTTCCCTTTATTATTGAAATCTAATTTTTATGAAGTGAATTTGAGCAGTCTTCCGGCGGGTGAGTACTCTTACACAGTTTCGGTTACAGACGAGGCATTGAGTTCTTCAGGTAATTTTAGCATCATCGATTTCAATGTTGAGCAACAGTTTTTAAATGCCAATGTCGATAAACTGCAACGAGTCTCAATCGCTACTGGAGGAGTAAGCTATTTTGTTAATGATTATTCAAACCTAATATCAGATTTGGTTATGGATGATAGATATGTTTCTATTCAGAAAAGTGAACAAAAAATTGTAACTTTGCTCAATTGGAAAATTTTGTTGTTTATACTTGCTTTTTTACTTGCATTGGAATGGTTTAGCAGAAAATACAACGGATTGACATAAAAATATTCACTTAAAATAAAAAAAGCTTAAAATGGAAAAAATGCCAAAAATTGGATTGCCCTTAATAATAATAGGAATCATAGTAATTATTATATTAACAAAATCAATAGTTACAATCGGAGCCGGTTCTGCCGGGGTGTTATATAAACCACTTGCAGATGGTGTAGTAACTGATAGTCCTGCTATGGGTGAAGGATTTCATATCGTTGCTCCCTGGAATAGCGTAACAGTATTTGAGGTTAGACAACAAGAACTATCTGAAAAAATTGAAGCGCTTTCTTCAAATGGTTTGGATATTAGAATCGATGCCTCTATTTGGTTTCAACCGGAATATGAAAATCTTGCAAATTTGTATCAGCAAAAAGGGGAAACCTATGTTCAACGTGTTTTACAACCGGCCATTCGTTCTGCGGCACGAAGTGTTGTGGGACGTTACACACCGGAACAACTTTACTCAAGTAAAAGAGATGCCATTCAAACAGAAATTTATACAGAAACAAACCGCTTGCTAGAAGGACAATTTGTACAACTTAACGAGGTACTCGTAAGAGATGTAAAATTACCCCCCACAATCAAAGCAGCAATTGAGCGCAAATTGAGTCAGGAGCAAGAAGCCTTAGAGTATGAATTTAGACTTCAAAAAGCAGAACAGGAGGCAGAAAGACAGCGCATTGATGCTGAAGGTAAAGCTAGAGCAAATCAAATATTAAGCGCTTCATTAACTGATAAAATCCTTCAGGAAAAAGGAATTCAGGCAACACTGGAGCTTGCAAAATCTCAAAATTCAAAAGTTGTTGTAATTGGTAGTGGAGAATCTGGAATGCCACTTATTTTAGGAAATAACTAAAGAATCAAATTCTAATTAAATTAAAAAAAGCCACATTAAACAGTGGCTTTTTTTAATTTCAATTCTTTTGCTTGATCCACCCATTCATCGCGCTCTATACGCCCTGGAAAATAATCAAGTAAATGGGTGAGTGCTTTGATATCATCACTTGTAAAGCGACTTATTTGTGAATATGTAAAGATACCTATTTGATTTAATTTTTCTTCAATGAAAGGGTTCAACCCTTCAATTTTAGTTAAGTCATCTTTGTTTTTCTCATCACCATAACCAAAGTTGTCAAAATTTAATCCTTTTATAACTTCATTGTCTTCATTGATAGCCGTTTTGGTTTTTGAAGTATTTTTATGTTCTTTAATGATTTTTATGATTTCGGGTTTTAGTTCTGTAAAGATAGTTTCAATTTCCTTGATATCATTCCTTTTATCAGCTTTAGGGGGAGTGAAGTTAGGTCTTTCTTTTTGTTTTCCAAATAAATAGCCAATCAAAAATGCTACAAACATCAACAGAAATACTTCTGCCAAAAAAAACCAATCTATAGAATAGTCATTAAAAAATTCCATTTTATTCAATTATAAATTCAATGCGTAAATTATTTTTTCTGCCAGTCTGAGTGTTGTTATCATCTATAGGATTAGATTCTCCTTCAGACAATGCGTTGAGTCTAGTGGGGTCAAATCCTTCTCTGTTTATGAGATACCATCTCACTTGTTGCGCATATTTTAAGCCTTGTTGATAATTATCAACAGCGCTGCCAATGTTGTCTGTATGTCCAATTATTTTTGCTTTCCGGTTTGGGTTCGTTTCAAAAAGTTGCCTTAATTCCTTAGAATAATCCTTTAATTCTTGATTTGCTATTATTTTCGAAAAAGTAAATGTAGGGTAAACAATCTGGGAGATAATACTCTTACTTTCAATCTCTTTCTTTCGCTCATCATCAAGTGGTTTAACTTGAAATGAAAGAACACCATAAGCACTGTTATTTTCATCAAATTCAATTTCTCTAATGATGCTTTTAACACTCAAAATATATGGATTCACACCCAGTTTACTGAACTCTTTTATTAAAAAATCTCCACGCTTTTGTCCAATATTTGGTGTGTCAAAGTTCTCAGTGGCACTGTACTCGCTGTTAATTATTATTTCAACATTATCATTTTTGCTCAAATAGGCAATAAGGGGTTCAAAGTAATTTTCATTTGAAGGTTTAAAAAAAACAGAGTCTGAATTTTTTATAATATTGACGCTGTCCAGCGAAAATAGAACCTCTCCGGCTTTATCACTAATATGAAGTAATGCATCGTTTTTTTCAGGCTTTAGCGGGATTTCCTCTATTATTTCTTGTGATATGGGAGCAACATCAGATATTTTTTCTACTTCACTCTGGTTGATATTTAAATCATTTAGAAATGTCTTAAATTTTGAGGAAGCATCTGATGACAGATACAAAAAGGCAATACAAAACCAAGCTATAAACACTAAAAAGGCTTTCAAAAATGTACGCATAATTTCCCCAATATCTTATCTTTCAAATCTACTAAAAAGATGAATACCTATTTAGATTCAAAAAAATCTTTATTAACCGTCTTTCCACAATTTAAGAGATGATTTTTAATTTATAATTAGGGGAAACAAAAAAGGGAACTATAAAATAAACAGTCCTATTTTATTATTAATGACTACCACCAAACTATAAAAAATTGTTCAAAACCTCCAAGAGAGGTTTTCTTCCAGCATAAAATAGATTTCTTATTCTGAAGTGATGCATTTATTTTGGATAGTGATACATCAAGTGAAATCCAAACATCTTCATTTTCTGGCTGAATCAACCAGTTTTCTTTTTTTGGCAAGCAATAGAGCTCATTATCCTGATGCCTACTTAGAAAAGTTTCAAATGTTAGCCAAAAACCCACAATACAATTGTTGTTAATTTTAGGAAAATGGGTTCCGTATAAATTTACAGGGACATAGAGCTTACCAAGAAAGCAAACCTGTTGAATAAATTCTTTGGAAGACAGGTTGAGCTCATTGAGGTAGTGTTGCGTGGCTTTGTTGTGCAGTAAAGGAAGTTGATTCTTTTGTAGTTTATTAATTTTATACACCAATGTATCCTGCCTGTTTGGACCTATCCAGCGTTGAAGATTACCGTTTAATGCAGGATCATAAAGGTAAAATTTATAAACCAGCTCTATGTGGATATTTTGATCTTTAAATTTGTCTTTGATTAAAAAATCCAGTTCGCCAAGTGTGACTTTGTTTGTTATAACCTGAAGGTTTGCCGCAAGAATGGAATATCTTCTTGAATTTTTTGTAGAATCCCGAAAAAATAACTCCACACGTTTGCCCAGCACCAAGTTTTCAGGGATGGGATTTATTTCTAAATCTTCAGATTGTTCATCAGCAAATAAAAACAATTCAAAATTTTCTATTTTTTTAAAAAGTGAAGGTGTGCTGAGAAACCCTTTGAATTGTTTTGCGAGTTGATTTTGAGAATCCATGAACTTCAAAAATAAAGAATTAACGCTTTATATCCTTTTGTTTTTGCAAAAACACCTAAAGACTTATTCACTAACACCTCAATTCATAAAAATTGTTTTATTTTTAGAAAACTTAAAAGATTAGTAAAATTAAATTTTTTGTATGGCAAGAAAAAAACACAAGCGTAAGTCAAAAATAGGTTTGGCTCCCGGAACACTCATTTTTACAGGTCAGCAAAAAATGGAAAAAGCTGTGTTTTCTGTTTTGATTTATAACGAAAATGGTGTTCGGGAAATAATTCCTAAAGATTTAGACGAAGTTGTTCACTTGATTGACTCAACTAAGGAAACACTGTGGGTCAATATTGACGGTATTCACGACGAAAATATTATAGAGAGTATTTGTTCTAAACTTTTGGTTCACAAGCTCTCTATGGAGGATATTTTAAGCGTGGGGCAAAGACCAAAAATAGATGAGTTTGATAACTATATTCACCTAGTCCTAAAAATGGTGATGCTAAATAGTGCTGATGAAATTGAAGATGAGCAAATAAGCTTTATACACCATAAAAATATTTTAATTTCATTTCAGGAAAAAACAGGAGATGTTTTTGATGGGGTGAGAAAAAGAATAATTGAAGGAAAAGGTTTTATTAGAAAGCGCGGCTCAGATTATTTACTTTATGCATTGGTTGACTCTGTTGTAGATCACTATTTTTTGATTTTAGAAGCTTTGGGTGAAAAAATTGAAACTTTGGAAACAGAGTTGCTATTGAACCCGGGCGAATCAGTTTTGGCAAAATTGCATCATTTGCGTAGAGAAACACTTGATTTAAGACGTTCTGTGTATCCACTGAGAGAAGTTATCAGCCGGTTTGAAAAGATTGATGATACAATTTTAAACCCAGACGTACGGGTTTTTATCAGAGACCTTTATGACCACACCATTCAAGTGATTGAAACCATTGAGGTTTTAAGAGAATCTGCCTCCGGATTACTTGATCTCTATATGAATAGCGTTTCAAACAGAATGAACGAAATAATGAAAGTCTTGACCATTATGGCATCTATTTTTATTCCGCTAACCTTTATTGCAGGTGTTTATGGAATGAACTTTAGCCATATGCCCGAACTTGAGTATAAATATGGCTACTTTGTAGTTTGGGGTGTTATGGTAATTGTATTTTTGATAATGATGATTTATTTCAAACGAAAAAAATGGTTGTAATTTATGAGAATAACTGAAACACTTCTTCCACTGTTAAGTGAATTAAAAGAGAACAACAATCGTGAGTGGTTTGCCGAAAACAAACATCGTTTTCAGACTGAAGATAAAGCACTCAAGTTGTTTTTCAACGAAATAACAAACAAACTAAACACCTTTGACGAAATTGAAAAAGTGAAAATCTTTCGCATTTACCGTGATGTGCGCTTTAGTAAAGACAAACAACCCTATAAAACAAACCGAAGCGCCAATTGGATTAGGGCAGCAGCACAACGTCGCGGTAGTTACTATTTGCAGTTGGAACCCAAAAACTCATTTCTTGCCTGTGGTTTTTTTCAGCCTAATGCTGCAGATTTACTCCGCATAAGAAAAGAATTTGAAATGGATGATTCAGAAATCAGGCAGATTTTAGAGCAACCGGCTTTCAAAAAAGCTTTTGATGGTTTTGATACTTCAGATCAGGTAAAAACAGCGCCAAGAGGTTTTGAGGTTGACCACAAAGCCATCGATTTGATTAAAAACAAAAACTTTTTTGTGGCACACTATTTTACTGATCAAGAAATTTTATCTGATCATTTTATTGAAAAGGTAGTTTATTACTTTGAATTGGTTCAGCCTTTTTTTAACTATATGAGTGAAGTTCTCACAACAGATTTAAATGGAGTATCCTTATTAAAGGATTAAAAAACGTTTAGGATTTTATAGTTCATATTATTAAAGCTAAAACTATCACCTGCTTTTTTACCTTTTAAATGTTCATAGATGGGTGCTGCTGTTGAAATAGAATAATAATTCTTATTGTCATCTATGTCTAGTTTTCCTAATGCTACTGTGATAAAGAAAAAATTATTTTCAGTTTCAACCAGACTTCCGTTTGCAACCACTTGATGTTGTTGTGATACATCAATGCGTTTGAGTTGCTCTTTGGTTTTTTCTGTAGTTTCTATATAGCGGGCATATTTTTCCAGTTCGTTAAGTATTTCCCCCTTACCTCCGTCGTCATCCTCAGAAGGAGAGCTTTCACTTTCCAGTGCCTCTCTCACAATAGCCATTTCTTTGTGATATTTGTCTAACTGTTGATTTAACAACTCCAGGCACTTTTTGTAAAGTTGATTTTTAATCATTCAATGAAGATTTAATATCACAAAAGTAGTTTCTATTCCTTTTATATCGAGTAATTTTTTAATAAAAATTAGGCAATAGTTACCTTATAAGCCATAAAGCTTATAATATTAGTTTATAAGTCATAAAGCTTATAATTTGCTTTTATAAGCCTTTTGACTTATATTTGATTTTAAAATATAGAATATGGTTGCCGTTTTAACTGCAGATTTAGTAAATTCAAGGTCTTATGATAAAGCCTTTCTCAAAGAAGTGCTATTGGTATTAAAAGAAGAGTTTGATGCCATATCAAAAGAGCATGATGCGATTTTCACACTGTTTAGAGGAGATAGCTTTCAGGGGGTTATTAAAGATCCTAAAGATGCATTGCAAATTGCTTTGCGCCTAAAAACTGCTGTATTAAAAGTTGTAAATACTGAACAAAAAAAATCAAACATTCCTGTGGCAGATGTGCGAATCGCCATTGGAATAGGCGAAGCAGATTACAACGAAAAAGCAATCGCTGAGTCAAATGGTGAGGCGTTTCATTTTTCAGGTCTTACTCTGGATTCAATGAAAGAAGAAAATAAAAAATTAAGCTTGAAAACAAGCAATGAAAATACAAATAATGAATTTAAAGTAAGTCTAAATTTTTTGGACAGTCTGGCTGAGAAATGGTCAATTGCTTCTGCAGAAGTAATCTATTATCTACTCAAGGGAATGAAAGAACAACAAATTGCAGATTTATTGCAACGAAGCCAGGCTGCAATAAATCTACGAAAAAAAGCAGCAGGCTGGGAAGAAGTTCAGTTATTGTTGCACCGATTTAATCAGGTATTTTAAACCCATAAAATTATGAACGAGACACTGCTAATCGCTTTACAATTATTATTAGCTCACGTGCTAACAGACTTTGTACTGCAACCTCAAAAAGCCATTAAGCACAAACGCCAACACAAAGCGAGAGCACCTTTTTTATACATTCATGCTTTTATAGCAGGATTTTTAACCTATCTCTTTTTACAACAATGGACAAGTTTTTTGGTCCCGGTGTTTATAATGATTACCCATTTTGGAATTGACTTGTGGAAACTCAATCAAAAAAAGGACAATTTGAGGTACTTTCTAATCGATCAGTTTTTACATTTTTTCATTTTACTATTGGCATGGTTGTACCTTACAGAAAATTTTAACGCAATAATTCCGTTTTTTGAAACGCTTTTCAATTCACAAAACACCTTGATAATTCTTTTAGGTTATTTGATAGTCATATTTCCATTTGGCTTTATCATTGGCAAAGCAACTCAACGATGGCAAAAAGAAATTGAAAAAGAGGATAAAATAACCAGTTTGGAAAAGGCAGGTAGAACCATTGGGGTCTTTGAACGAATATTGGTACTTACTTTTGTATTGACTTACAACATAGCAGCAATTGGCTTTTTGATTGCTGCAAAATCCATATTACGCTTCAGCGACAAAGGACAAAGTGGTGGGCGTAAGCAAACCGAGTATGTGCTTATAGGAACATTGATGAGTTTTGCATTGACAATTATCGTGGGCTTTTTAATGAACACACTCTTGCTCTAAAAGCTGAATATTACTTTTGAGTCGTTCAATCACAAGGTTCATCATTCGTTTGTTGAGTGCAGAAGAGTTTTGAATATAAAGTTCATATTCTTCAATTGTAAATTGCCCAATAACCATCCCTTTTAGTGAATTTCGGAATTTGATATCCTTTTGTATCACATTTTCAATATACTGCAAGCGCTTTTCCAGTGAAAGAGTATAAAATACATTCTTGTGTTTCGAAATATAATTTCTAAAAACCAAAACAAACAAATCATTCTGAAATTTCACTATGGGTCGTAAAGTTTTGTTTTGAAATTGTTCGTCAAAACTCATTGAGGGGTTTACAATTGCTGAAAGGATTTTGGGGCGTAAAGCAACCAATTCATGTTCACGAGAATCCATAACTAGAAGTTTTATTAAAAATAAAGAAAGCCAGCACCATTAAATAGTTAAATCAAACCGAGTTATAAACAGTTTTCTTAACAAAAGAAACTTAAAAAGCCTCTAATTTATAGGGCTTTACAGAGATTATGATTAATTTTACAAAACAAAATCTAAAAAATGACAACTGTAAAATCTATTAACCCATATTCCGGAAAAATTATTGAATCCCATAACACTCATTCTAAAGATGCAGTTAAGGATTTATTAAACAAAGCACATCGGCAATTTGGTAAATGGAAACAGGTTTCGTTTCAGGAACGAAAAAAATTAATGCTCGATGTGGCAAAAGAATTAAAGTCAAACAAGACTGAATATGCAACATTAATAACTTTAGAAATGGGAAAACCCATCTCACAAGCCATTGCCGAAGTTGAAAAATGTGCCTGGGTTTGTGAGTATTATGCAAACCAATCGGAACTTCATTTAGCTTCTAAAATAATTGATACAGATGCTGATAAAAGTTATATTTCCTATGAACCTTTGGGAATCATATTGGCTGTTATGCCATGGAATTATCCTTTTTGGCAAGTATTCAGGTTTGCTGCTCCTTCGTTAATGGCGGGAAATGTTGCCGTTTTAAAACATGCTTCTAATGTGTTTGGGTCTGCTTTGAACATCCAGAAAGTATTTGAAAAAGCCGGTTTTCCCGAGCATTGTTTTACAACTTTATTGGTGGGAAGTGACGCGGTAGAATCCATTATTGAAAGCCCTTATGTTAAAGCAGTAACTTTAACAGGAAGTGGTCCCGCAGGTGCTGCTGTGGCATCCATAGCGGGAAAAAACATAAAAAAAACCGTTTTGGAACTCGGCGGAAGCAATGCGCTGATTGTTTTTAAAGATGCTGATATTGAAAAAACAATTGAATCCTGCATTCAAGCACGATTTCAAAACACGGGACAAAGCTGCATAGCCGGCAAACGACTGCTCATTGATGAAAGTATTGCAGATGCTTTTCTCAAAAAACTTATTGCTAAAGTCAAAATGTTAAAAATCGGTGATCCACAGGAGAGCGATACGTATATTGGCGTAATGGCTAAAGATAACCTTGCGGAGGAGCTGGAACTACAACTTCAAGAATCTGTTGCTGATGGGGCTGAAGTTTTAATAGGAGGGAAGAGAAAGGGTACCTATTTTGAACCTACCATTGTTACAAAAGTAAGTCCTGAAATGAAGCTTTTTAAAGAAGAAACTTTTGGGCCTGTACTTTCAGTTACCACTTTTAAATCTGAAAAAGAAGCCATTTCTCTTTCAAATAATTCCAAATTTGGTCTAGGCGTTTCTTTATTTTCGAAAGATTTAAAACGATTGGAAAAACTATTACCTCAATTTGAAGAAGGAGCTGTTTTTATTAACTCGCTGGTTAAAAGCGACCCCAGATTGCCCTTTGGAGGTATAAAAACATCCGGTTATGGTCGTGAATTGAGTGCAGAAGGTATCAAAGAGTTTGTAAATATAAAGACGGTTTACATCAAAAAATAAAGGGGGAACTAACTATTTCCCCCCTTAAGTGTTATTTCTATAGCAACATTTAGTTTAAAAACTCATCTTTCGATTGAAACGAAAGAGGATTTTTTCCATTCTTATCGAGATAGGATTCAAATTTTGATACTACATTCTTTTGAATATTGTCATAACTGTTCATGATCTCGCCAAAAAGTGCTTTTACAGCTTCATAATTTGACATTTGTGCTCCCGTAGGTTTGTCATAATTATTAACTACAGCACTGTATAAATCAGCTAATTTTTCTCTAAGTTCAGGCTCTGCACTGGCCACATAATTATCACCGGTTGTTATTACCATTCGTTTCATCAAATTGGTTAATTCATTGATAACAGCTTGAGAGACTTTCTTTGATTTTGGATCTTCTGCAAGTAGCTTTTCTGCGTGTTGAATAGTGGCATTAACTTTATAAACCTGATAAGCCAATTCTTCATTCATATCAAAAAGAATTTCTACAATTCTTTGTCGCTCTTTACGGCCTTCAGGAGTGACAATTGTATTTGGGTCATAAGCTACCTCAATGGGATGGGTATAAGTTTCCTTGCCCTTAGTCATTACAATATTATAAGTTCCGGCGGGAACTCTTGGAGTAGTAAACCCTCCAAAACTCAGTGTTTTTGCTTCTGCTATTTTTGGGCCTCGACTGGTGAAACTCCAATCGACGATATTCAACCCTTTCGCTTTTCCTGCATTTAATGTAGCTATTTTATTGCCTAGTAAATCCTGAACTTCCAATTCCATTTTACCAAAAGTATGCCTTTTGTTAAGGTAGTAAACAATGCGGGCATTTGAAGAAGGGTTTTCTCCTACAAATTGTGTTTCTGTCCCAAAATTTTCTGCAAAACCACTGTCTTCCTTCATAACAAAGGGTTTAGAAGAAAAGAAATGAACTTCTTTATCGAGTATTTCAGTTGTGATTTCACGTAAAGGGGAAATATCATCAATTATGATAATACCTCGACCGTGTGTGGCTAATACCAAATCACTTGTTTTTTTATGCAGTGCCATATACATAACAGAGGCTGCAGGCATATTATTTGTAAATCGTGACCAGTTTTGTCCGCCATCAACCGTTATAAACAAACCAAATTCAGTTCCCAGAAAAAGTAAATTTTCATTTTCGTAATCCTCGTGAAAACTCCGTGTGAACCCAATAATATCATCTGTTATTATACTTCTCCAGGATTTACCAAAATCTGTAGTTTTATATGCGTAGGGATTCATATCACCTGTGGAATGACCTTCAAAAACAGCATAAGCAGTTCCCTTATTAAAATTGCTTGCATAAATTTTATAACACCACGTATTTTTAGGTAAATCCGGGATGTTTGCTACCGTGTTTGTCCAGGTTTTTCCACCATCTTGAGTAAGTTGAACATTACCATCATCTGTCCCAACCCAAATAATGTTTTCGTCAAGTGGTGACTCTGCAATTGTGAAAATAGTGGTATGGGTTTCTGCACCTGAATTATCAATAGACAAGCCACCAGAGGAAGACTGATCTTGTTTTTTAGGGTCGTTTGTGGTTAAATCGGGAGAAATTTTTGTCCAGGTATCACCCATATCGTTAGAGCGATGTAAAAACTGACTTCCCATATAAAATCGGTCTGGATAAAAGTTACTCAATGCCATTGGTGGATTCCAGTTGAAACGTAATTTTGGATCTCCTTTTTCTGCCATTGGTTGAATTGTCTTCGTTTGGTTTCTGTCAACATCATAGCGCCAAACATTTGCAGCTCCTTGCATTTCAGAATAGATGATATTTTTAGTGGGGTGTTTTAAAACCCGAAAACCATCGCCATAACCCACATTGTTCCAATGTTTTGCTTTTACTCCTCCCGGTGCTGCTGATGGGCCATACCAAGAACCATTGTCTTGCAGTCCACCATAGACGTTATAGGGCTCTGCGTCATCCACACTTACATGATAGTATTGAGAAACTGGAATATTTTCAACAATTTCAAGTGTACTACCTCCATTCCACGATCGATAGACACCACCGTCAGTTCCCACATACATAATTTCTGAATTGTGAATGTGAAAAGCAATATCATGGATATCAGGGTGCATTCTACCTAAATTTTTAAAGGTTTTACCCCCATCCCGACTAATAGCACCATAGAGACCTGCTTTAACTAAAACGTCAGGATTCTTTGGGTCGACGGTAATTCTTGAAAAATAAAAGGGTCTCACCACCAATTCAAAATTATTGTTTAGATGCTCCCAGGAACTCCCACCATTATTTGAACGGTAAAGACCATTTGTTTTTGCTTCTTCGGTTTCTAAAACCACATAAACTATTTCAGGTTTTGAAGGAGCAATGGCAAGTGCAATTCTTCCTAATTGTCCTTTCGGGAAACCGTTGTGAATTTTATTCCAGGTTTTACCACCATCTGTGGTTTTGTACAAGCCACTGTGCTCACCACCAGAGTTGAAACTCCAAGGGGAACGTCTAACTTGCCACATAGATGCATAGAGTATATTTGGATTTGTGGGATCCATTGCAATATCAGCTACGCCAGTGGTTTCATTGATATAAAGAATTTTATCCCAGGTTTCACCTCCATCAGTAGTTTTATAAACACCTCTTTCTTCACTATCATTCCAAAGAGCACCTAAAACACCCACATAAACTTCCTGATTGTTATTAGGGTTTATTTTTATTCCGGAAATTCGTTCAGATTGTTCAAGGCCCATTTTTTTCCAGTTGGTTCCTCCGTCTGTGGTTTTGTAAATGCCATCTCCTACAGAAACACTGTTTCTTACCCAGGTTTCTCCGGTTCCCACCCAAACGATATTATCTGGATCTACAGGATCTACAGCTACACATCCAATAGACTGAGCGTATTCATCAAATATAGAAGTAAAAAAAGTACCGCTGTCTGTTGATTTCCAAACACCTCCACCCGCAGCAGCTGCATAAATAATGTTGTCTTTGGTGGGGTGGAGGT
>JANSXN010000122.1 GCA_024742935.1 Flavobacteriaceae bacterium | reverse complement strand
TTACAAAGTAATTATTTGAGAAGACCTGAAGGGTACCCATTAATTTCTACTAAGTGAAAAACAAAAGAGATCCCAATATAAAGATTGAAAACACCTTTTCTTAAAAAGTACCCCCACTGGCACAACTATTGCCTAATTATGTTGGATATTTGCTGTTAAATATCCGATACAACGCATTTTGCCGTTTGTAAGTTAATTAATACTTTTTATAAATCCCTAAATTCACATTGTGTTGTATGACACAATGACTTAAATATACATATGTCAAATTCAAAAATCATAGATATAGACAGTTTGTCATTTCAGGAACTCAATGAGGAAGCCGAGTTGATTCCCTTAATGACGCCTGAAGATGAAGATGCAATCAATAAAGAGGTTTTACCCGATGAGCTTGCCATATTGCCCTTGCGCAATACGGTTTTATTTCCCGGGGTGGTGATTCCCATAACCGCCGGACGGGATAAATCCATTAAACTCATCAACGAAGCCAATAAAAAATCAAAGGTTATAGGAGTGGTTTCCCAAAAGGCCGAAGGTGTTGAGGAGCCTGAAGAAGGAGACATCAACAGACTGGGCACCGTTGCCCGCATTTTGCGTGTCCTGAAAATGCCCGATGGCAATGTAACAGTGATTCTTCAGGGGAAAAAGCGATTTGAAATTGACACCATCACAAGTGTCGAGCCTTACTTTAAAGCCAAAGTAAAGGAAGTCGCAGAGGCACGCCCGGCAAAAAACAACAAAGAGTTCAAAGCGGTTATTGATTCTATCAAAGAACTGGCATTGCAAATCATCAATGAAAGTCCCAACATCCCTTCTGAGGCTTCCTTTGCGATTAAGAATATTGAAAGCAACTCTTTTTTAATCAATTTTGTGTCTTCAAACTTAAACGTAGATGTAGAAGACAAACAAAAATTACTGGAAATCAATTCGCTGGAAGAGCGCGCCATGGAAACCCTGAAGTTTATGAACATCGAATTTCAGAAACTGGCGTTAAAGAACGATATACAGTCTAAGGTGCGTTATGACCTGGACCAGCAGCAGCGGGAGTATTTCCTGCATCAGCAAATGAAAACCATTCAGGAAGAATTGGGTGGTGTTTCCCATGAAGAGGAACTGGACGAAATGCAGCAGCGCGCCAAAAAGAAAAAGTGGTCTGAAGCGGTCGCCAAGCACTTTGAAAAGGAATTAGCCAAAATGCAGCGCATGAATCCGCAGGTAGCAGAATATTCCATTCAGCGCAATTACCTCGATTTATTTCTCGACCTGCCGTGGAACCATTTTTCCAAGGACAAATTTGATTTAAAACGCGCCAAGCGCATCCTTGACAGGGATCACTACGGACTGGACGATGTTAAAAAGCGCATTATTGAATACCTGGCTGTCTTAAAACTGCGCAACGATATGAAATCGCCCATCCTTTGTTTGTATGGTCCTCCCGGAGTGGGGAAGACCTCATTGGGAAAATCCATCGCCGAGGCATTGGGCCGCAAATATGTGCGGGTTTCTCTGGGAGGTTTGCGTGACGAATCTGAAATAAGAGGCCATAGAAAAACCTATATTGGTGCGATGCCCGGACGTATCGTGCAAAGCATCAAAAAGGCCGAGACCTCCAATCCGGTTTTTGTGCTGGACGAAATTGACAAACTTTCACTGGGGAATCAGGGAGATCCTTCTTCCGCTTTGCTGGAAGTGCTGGACCCTGAACAGAACAATGATTTTCACGACAACTTCCTGGAGGTGGGCTTTGACTTGTCTAAAGTGATGTTTGTCGCCACGGCAAACACCTTAAATACAATACAACCTGCCTTGCGTGACCGTATGGAAATCATCAATGTAACCGGTTATACCATAGAGGAAAAAGTGGAAATTGCCAAGCAGCACTTGTTGCCCAAACAACTTAAGGAACACGGTCTTGACAAATCACACTTGAAAATTGCCAAACCCCAACTGGAAAAAATTGTGGAAGGCTACACACGCGAGTCGGGTGTGCGTGGACTGGAAAAGCAAATCGCTAAAATGGTGCGCCATGCGGCGATGCATATTGCGATGGAGGACGACTACAATATCAAAGTGACAAATGAAGATGTGATTAAGGTGTTGGGCGCTCCCAAACTGGAGCGCGACAAATATGAAAACAATGAAGTGGCCGGAGTGGTTACAGGTCTTGCCTGGACACAGGTGGGAGGTGATATTTTATTTATCGAGTCCACCCTTTCAAAGGGAAAGGGGAATCTTACCATCACGGGTAACCTGGGCAAAGTAATGAAAGAGTCGGCTACCATTGCAATGGAGTAT
>JANSXN010000011.1 GCA_024742935.1 Flavobacteriaceae bacterium | reverse complement strand
TTATTCATTGTATCTTAAATTTAAAATTCAGTTTGTTCAATCGTAATGCAATGTTTGGCTTCTTTGACTTCGAAGTGTTGAAAATTTTCGATTTGCTGAATTTGTAAACACTTACTAAATCTAAAATCCGTAATACTTACTCATTCAAATTAACTCTAACAAACATACTTCTTTTTAAAAATCAAACTCCCTCCACGAGATTCCTTTTTTTCAACTCCTAAAACTCTAAATACTTGCCAAACAGGAAACTTCTACTCCACCACCAACTCCCTCAACTTTTTAACTCCATTCAAAGTGACCTCTAAAGTATAAGTGCCTTTAGGTAAATAATACTTCCCATTTGAACTTTTATCTATTTTAGTCTCTTTGTTTTCTTTCAGGTAAGCGTTTCTACCGTTTTCAGTGAGTGTTAAATTGTAATCATAGTTTTGAAATCCTTTTTCGACCGATACATTATTGCTGTAAAGTGTGGCACCTTTAGCGGTTTTTACGGTAATAGTAGCGTTACCGGAGTTGCCAGCATAAAAAGAAACTGTGGTTGCAGGTTCAAACGGGTCACGCCAACTGCTCCAGCTACTGCCCCAACGCGCTGAATGGCGAACTTTATCCACTTCAAAAACGATGAGGGGTTCGTTTAACTTTGAAGGGGTCATTTCCTGTAACATCCCGATGTTTGTTTTATAAATCGAACGGCCGTGGGTACCTAAAACCAAATCTTTCGCTTCGGCTTGAATGCGTAAATCGTGTACCGCCACATTGGGCAAATTGGCTGAAAAACGCTCCCAGCTTTCGCCTCTGTTTAGGCTAACATATGCACTGTTGTCAGTTCCCAGATAGAGGATGTTTTCATTGGACGGGTCTTCACGAATAACATTTATTGGCGACAAAGGCAAATTGTCATTGATGCTTTTCCAGGTTTTTCCATAATCTTCACTCACATATACATAAGGTTTAAAATCATCCCAGCGGTAGCCATTCAAAGTGACATACACGCGTTCCTTTTTATGCTGTGAAGCAATCACACGCGACACCCATAAATCTTGCGGAAAGCTGTTTGATATTTTCTCCCAACTTCCACCACTATTGTGGGAAATGTGCAACAAGCCATCATCGCTTCCGGCATACAACAAGCCAAACTGAAACGGTGATTCGTCTATGGACGTCAAAGTACCATAAGCCACATTTCCTTTTTTTCCCCCTTTGGTTAAATCGGGCGAAATGGCGGTATAATCATCCCCTTGATTCATAGAGCGCATCAATTTGTTTCCGCCATAATACAAGATATCCTGATTGTGTTTTGACAACAAAATAGGGGTTTGCCAATTAAAACGGTAAGGTGATTCACCCAATTCATGTTTGGGTTGGATGTAGGTAGTTTTTTCTGCTTCCCGGTCAAGCCGGAAATAATTTCCAAACTGAAAACCGGTATAAACAATATCCGGATTGCGTTCATCCACTTCGATATACATCCCGTCGCCACCCATAATTTCTTTATATGGATAATCCCCCGTATTCTGCCAACGGGTGGAATAACTATAGTTGTTGGGTCCCACCCAAACTCCATTGTCCTGCGAACCGGCATAGACATTATAAGGTTTTTGCTTATCCACTTGCAAAGCATACACCTGCATCACGGGAGTAGAATTGGCTTTGAACCAACTTTCCCCATCATCAAAAGTGATATTAACACCCCCGTCATTTCCGTTAATTAAATGACCGGGTTTGTTGGGGTTTAACCAAAGTGCGTGATGGTCAACATGCACGTTGGGGGCATCCATTGAAGCAAAGGTTTTTCCGCCGTCTTTGGATTTTAAAATGGGCACGCCAAAGATGTAAATCGCATCAGGATTGTTTCGCTCTACGCGAATCTCACCGAAGTAATACCCATAAGAATAATAAATATCATCCAGAAAATCGTCGTGGGTTTTTTTCCAGCTTTTACCGCCATCTATTGATTTATAAACTTCTGCACCAATCACAGGTGTATCAAACAACATCGCATTGGCATCCTCCAGATAAGCGGCTAAATCGGCAGGCTTAACTGTGCCGCCTTGTACCATTTGTTTCACATTTTCTGCACGGTATTTTTCTTGAAAATTGTTTTCACGTAAAAACCGATTTAATGTACTATTTTCCAATTCCATAAATTGAGAAGCAGTCATTGATTTAAAATCGTCTTTGGTAAGAATGTCTTCTGCTTGTGAGTCTTTACCTTTGGGTCTAAGATCCTGATTGTCGTGAAATGCATACACGGTATTTGCATCATATACGGCTAACCCGATGCGTCCAACGCCATTTCCTGTTGGGAAACCACTCCCATCCACCGATATTTTTGTCCAGGTATTCCCGGCATCGGTACTTTTATAAATAGCTGAACCTTCACCATTGCCTTGAAAATGCCAGGCCTTACGGTCACGTTGCCAGGAAGTGGCATAAAGCACATTGAAATTGCCGGGGGCAGCTTCCAGGTCGATGATTCCGGTTTCATTATTTACAAAAAGTGTTTTGTTCCAGGTTTTTCCTCCATCCAGTGTTTTATAGATACCTCTCATTTCATTGGGCGAATATAAATGGCCGGCAACAGCGACCAATACCTCATCAGTATTGTTTGGATTGATGATAATACGCCCAATATGATGGGAGTCGTGCAGTCCCATATTTTGCCAAGTTTTACCTTTGTCGGATGATTTTAAAATGCCTATTCCTGCATATGAAGAACGCGACGAATTATTCTCGCCGGTACCCGCCCAAATAGTGCCGTTTTTCCAATCCACTGCAATATCACCCAGATTTTGAGTGGGCGCATTGTCCATCACCGGAGTGAAGCTGGTGCCGTTGTTGTTAGTATGCCATAGTCCGCCGCTGGCGTAAGCCACATAAAATTCAGTGGGGTCATCAGGATTCACATCCAGGTCAACCACACGACCACTCATCACTGTGGGACCAATATTTGTAAAGGATATGTTTTTAACTAAAGAACTAGTAGTAAGATTTTCTTTGTCCTCTAGTGCTTGTTGTAATTCAGTAGCTGAAGTCGCTGCGGGTTGTGCAAAGGAAAAAGTAAAAAAGAAAAAGGCGAAAATGGTTGGGAGTGTGGGTTTCATTTTTATTGATTTTTTAGAAAGTTGAAAGTAAACATTTAAGAAGTGGTTTCAAAATTATTTTTTCAGATTACTATGAGTTCTGTTTTTTCCATTGAATGGCTTTGTGTAACTTTGTTTTTTCCGCTTTAAGCGGAAGAAATTTATTTAAATTGTAACATATAAAAAACGAGACCCCGCTTCAAGTGCGGGGGTGTGGTATGAAATACGAAACAATCAACAACGCCCTCTACATCAAAAACCGAAAAAACTTTATGGCGCAAATGGAGTCTAAAAGTCTGGCGGTTTTTAATTCAAACGACATCTATCCCATAAGCGCAGACAGCACCATGCCGTTTCAACAGGCACGGGATATCCTGTATTTAAGCGGAGTTGACCAGGAAGAAAGTATTTTAATGTTATTCCCTGATGCCGCAGACCCAAAAAATCGGGAAGTACTTTTCCTTAAGGAAACCAACGACCACATTGCCGTTTGGGAAGGAGAAAAACTCACAAAAGAACGCGCATTTGAAGTGAGCGGTATCAAAACGGTTTACTGGCTTCAGGAGTTTGACAAAGTGTTTTTTGAGCTGATGACGCAGGCGGAAACTATTTATTTCAATACCAATGAGCATTACCGTCAAGCGGTGGAAACTCAAACACGAGAAGATCGTTTTATTGGAAAGACCAAAGAACAATTTCCCGCACACCGCTGGGCAAAAAGCAACCCTATTCTGCAACGCTTACGTAGTATTAAAGACCCTATCGAACTGGACTTGATGCAAAAAGCTTGTGATATTACTGAAAAAGGCTTCCGCAGAATATTGAATTTTGTAAAACCCGGCGTGATGGAATACAATCTGGAAGCTGAGTTTATGCATGAATTTTTAAATAACCGCTCGCGTGGTTTTGCTTATACCCCTATTATCGCCAGTGGCAAGAATGCCAACGTGCTGCATTACATTGAAAACAACCGGGAATGTAAAGCCGGAGATTTAATTTTGATGGATGTGGGTGCAGAATATGCCAATTACGCGAGCGATATGAGCCGGACGATTCCGGTTTCAGGGAAATTTTCCAAGCGACAAAAAGAGGTTTACAATGCGGTGAATCGTGTGAAAAACGAAGCGACTAAATTACTTGTTCCCGGGATACTTTGGAAAGAATACCACGTGGAAGTGGGTAAAATAATGACTTCAGAATTACTCGGCTTGGGACTTTTAGACAAAGCCGATGTTAAAAATGAAAACCCCGACTGGCCGGCCTATAAAAAATACTTTATGCACGGCACTTCACACCATATAGGACTAGACACCCACGATTATGGAATTCTTTGGGAACCCATGCAACCCAACATGGTCTTTACGGTAGAACCCGGAATATATATCCCTCAAGAAGGTTTTGGAATCCGTTTGGAAGATGATGTTGTCATTCAGGAAAAAGGTGAGCCTTTTAATCTAATGCGAAACATTCCTGTTGAAGCTGATGCTATTGAGGAGTTGATGAATAGTAAATAATAATTAGTTGTTAGAGGTGAGTTGTTTATTTTAAATGATTTTCCTTTAGCTTAATTTACGTATTCAAATTAAAATTGCTAAACAGGATGTTGCTATGCATTTAAACTTTAAGGAGTCCAATATATTCTTCACAAAACAAGGAAAAGGTAGTGCCTTGGTTCTTCTCCACGGATTTCTTGAAAATAGCAGTATGTGGGATTTTTTTCTTCCTAAATTAGAAAAAAACAATACCGTCATCACCATCGATTTATTGGGGCATGGCCAAAGTGAATCTGTGGGTTACATTCATACCATGGAACTTATGGCAGAGCAAGTCAAGACAGTACTTGAGCAGGAACAAATTGAGAGTGCTTTTCTTATTGGTCATTCTTTAGGAGGTTATGTCGCATTGGCTTTCGCCGAAAGGTATCCAGAAAACTGCAATGGTATCGTCCTCTTGAACTCCACTCCAAAAGAAGACTCGCCTGAAAGAAAAATAAATCGAGACCGAACTGTAGCTTTAGTTAAAAAACACAAAGAAGCCTTTTTAAGTATGGCAATCACAAACTTGTTTGCTGAAGAAAACAGGGAGAAATTTGTCACAGCTATACAAGAAATGAAACAAACAGCTATGGAAATGCCTGTTCAAGGAATTATCGCAGCACTGGAAGGCATGAAAATCAGAAAAGACAGAACCTTATTACTAAAAAAGTTTTCAAAACCAAAGATTATCATCGCTGGTACAAAAGACCCCATAATGCCTTTTGATGAGGTTAAAAACCTAGCCATCTACTGTAAATGCAACTTTTACGCCTTGGATGGAGGCCATATGAGCACCATAGAAAACAGGATTGAAATGTTAAATTTTATGTATTTTATCGAATAAATATACTTTTTGTCGGATTTCACTTACATTTTTATACTTTTATGTTAACTAACTTAAAAACTCCGACTTATGCACAAAGCTACCCCCAAAGCAACCTCATCACTCGGAACTATCGTTTGCTCAATGATTGGGCACAATTACAAAGAAACAAATAGAATTAACAATGTTATTTCTGAATACCGATGCAGCTGTTGCGGCCACGAGGTAACAGAGAATGCACAGGGTTATCTTGAAGTTTTAACCCCAAAAATGAAAGACATCAATGCGTGTCTTTCTTCTTTTATTCAGAAAAAGATGAGAAGAGCCAGTTACTCTCAAGTCTCTTGAAAAGAATTCCACCCTCTGGCTTTTAAGGGAATTTTCATGTTGTCGCGTGTGATTAAATGCACGCCTTCACTTTCTTGAGTCATATGTCCTATTATTGTCAAATGAGGATTTCCTTTAATTTTAGGAAAATCATCTGTGGAGATGGTAAAAAGTAATTCATAGTCTTCACCACCGCTCAAAGCAATGGTAGTGCTATCCATATTGAATTCTTCACAAGTTGAAATCACTTGCTGATCCAATGGGATTTTATCTTCAAATAAATTACACCCTTTTTTTGAATTTTTGCAAAGATGCAGCACTTCAGAAGAAAGCCCGTCACTAATATCAATCATCGATGTGGGTTTTACCTCAAGCGCTTTTAAAAGTTCTCTTATATCTTTTCGGGCTTCGGGTTTTAATTGGCGTTCTATTAAATAAGTATAGGGTGTTAAATCAGGTTGGTTATTAGGGTTTACCTGAAATACTTGTTTTTCTCTTTCTAAAACCTGAAGCCCAAGATAAGCAGCTCCCAAATCGCCTGTTACCACTAGCAAATCATTTTCTTTGGCACCGCTTCGGTAAACCAAATCCTCTTTTTCAGCAGTTCCTATAGCGGTAATACTAATAATTAAACCACGTGTTGAAGAAGTGGTATCTCCACCAACCACATCAACATTGTAGAATTTTGCCGCGGTTTTTATTCCGGCATACAATTCTTCAACAGCTTCTAGGGGAAATCTGTTTGAAAGCGCAATAGAAACTGTAATCTGTTTTGCCTCAGCATTCATGGCGTATACATCTGAGAGGTTAACAACCACCGCTTTATATCCTAAATGTTTCAATGGCATATAACTCAAGTCAAAATGAACACCTTCAATTAGCAGGTCTGTAGTGACCACCTGGTGTTTTCCTTTTTCATACAAAACGGCAGCATCATCGCCCACGCCTTTTATTGTTGAAGTGTGTTTTATTTTAAAATCTTTGGTGAGATGATCAATAAGACCAAATTCCCCCAGACTTGAAATATCTTTTTTAGGTTTTGAGTTCTCTTTAGACATAATTTTTCTTTGTGATACAAAATTACAGTTTATTTGGAGAATAGTCATTGAAGAAGCCATCAATCATTAAAATCAAGCTATTGTAAAAGTTTTTTAACAATTGTATGGGTAGAATTAATTTGAAAAAATTGTAGTATTGTACACTTAATAAAAAAATCTAAATTGTGAAAATCAAATTACTCCCCCTCCTACTTTTAAGTTGTGGCTTTATTTTTGCCCAGACCCCTTGTGTTAATGGTTTTGCCGGTCCTTATCCTTGTGATGGATATGATTTACAGGCCCATTTTGATTTAAATGTTTTTGGTGCAGACCGCGGCAATGATTCCTGGGGCTGGACAGACCCTGATACCGGAACTGAATATGCAATTATGTGTTTGGGAGACAGCACTGCTTTTATAGATATTTCAGACCCTGTAAATCCAGTTTACCTGGGAAAACTTCCCACACACACAGACAATAGTACTTGGCGTGATGCAAAAGTATATAATAACCACGTGTTTATTGTAAGCGAAGCTTCAGGACATGGCATGCAGGTTTTCGATCTAACTCGATTACGCAACGTAAATAATCCACCCCAAATCTTTGACCATGATGCACATTTTGACGGTTTTGGAAGAGCACACAACATTGTGATTAATGAAGAAAATGGGTATGCTTATGCTGTGGGAACTCAACAATTTAATGGCGGACCCTACATAATTAATATTGAAAACCCAACAAATCCCACTTTTGTATCAGGATACAGCGCAGATGATTATACCCACGATGCCCAAGTGGTCATATACACGGGACCTGACCAGGACCACGTAGGCAAAGAATTATACATAGGAAGTAACGAAAATGAAATTGTAATTCTTGATGTAACCAATAAAAATAATGTTGAGTTTATTAGTTCAGTTGCATATACAAATGTGGCTTACTCCCACCAAGGGTGGTTTACAGAAGACCAACGTTTCTTTCTTCTTGGAGATGAAATTGATGAAATTGATTTTGGATTTAATACCAGAACAATCGTTTTTGACTTTACAGACTTAGACAACCCATCTCAATCCTTTGATTATATTGGCCCCACTGCTGCTATTGATCATAACGGTTATGTTAGTGGAGATAAATTTTATCTGGCAAACTACACTGCAGGTATGCGTGTTATTGATGTTTCTGATATTGACAATCATACCTCACAAAATCCAACTATGGTTGAAACTGGTTTTTTTGATACTTACCCCTCCTCTAATGATGTAGGTTTTGATGGAGCTTGGAGTGTTTATCCGTACTTCGCTAGTGGTAATATTGTAATTAGTGATATAAATAGAGGGTTCTTTTTAGTTAAAGACCCCAACTTTTTATCGACTGAGTCTTTTCCAAAAGAAAGATTTAACTTGTTTCCAAACCCTGCAAATCACTATCTAACTATTCAATCTCAAAACACTCCAATTGAAAAAATACAAATTATCAATACCTTGGGACAGCAGGTTTTATCTATTGAAAACAACAGCACAATTAAAAGGACGATTGATATTAGCTCTCTAAATCCCGGAATGTATTTTGTCATAGTAAATTCAACTAATACTAAAAAATTAATCGTTAAATAAATATGTTTTTGCCCCGAAAAACCATTCTAAAAACTGTTGTATTTTCCTTTTTAATACTATTGTTATCTTGTAAAAGTGATGATGACTCAATTACAACAGACGATACTCCTCCTGCAGCCTTTACTGGCGAAATAGAATGGGCAAAAACCTTTGGCGGTTCTCTTGAAGACGATGCCAATTCAATCATTGAAACTCCAGATGGCGGGTATGCTATTTTGGGCTTCACATTGAGTAATGATGGTGATATTTCAGACAAAACTAGTACAGATGCAGATTTCTGGGTTTTTAAAACTGATCCCAATGGCGAACTCCAATGGAGTAAAACCTATGGAGGATCAGCAGATGATCGTGCAACAAGAATCATCAATACTAATGATGGTGGCTTTGCAGTTATAGGCTATACCCGAAGTAATGATGGTGATGTTTCACAAAACAACGGCTTTTATGACTTTTGGCTACTTAAACTAGATTCCTCTGGAAACATGCAATGGGAAAAAAGTTATGGATTTAGTGGAATCGATCAAGGTCAGGCTGTTATTCAAACTTCAGATGGCGGTTACTTTCTCTCGGGATATATGGACTTTGACGGTAGGGCTGCACAGCAACAAAGCATAAACAAATCTGGAAATCGACATGGTGTTGGAGAGTTTTGGGGAATAAAAACCAACGCTTCCGGTTTAGAACAATGGAACGCCTACTTTGGCGGCTTAAATAATGACAGGGCTTATGATGTTGTTCAAACGTCAGATGGCGGTTTCATATTAGTTGGAAATTCTGAAAGTGAGGATTTTGACATTACAAATCCAAGAGGAAGCTATGATTTTTGGGCGGTGAGAGTCGATGCCTCCGGAAATTTAGTTTGGCAAAAAAATTATGGCGGCTCTGGAATTGAAATTGCCTATTCAATTACCAAAACTCAAGATGGCAATTATTTAATTTTGGGTGACACCAGAAGTTCAGACCAGCAAGTTTCAAACCCAAAAGGGAATGCAGATGCTTGGTTAATTAAAATTAATGAAAACGGCGATTTGCTTTGGCAAAAATCTTACGGAGGTTCAGAGTTTGACACCGGTAGAAATATAATTGAAAAACCCGATGGAAATTTAATCGTTTTCGGGACTTCAAGAAGCAATGATCAGGATGTCAATGCTAACTATGGACAAAGTGATTTTTGGATTGTAATCACCGATACTAACGGAAATATTACTTTTGAAAAAAACTATGGCGGCAGTGCTCTCGATTTTGGCAACTCAAGTCTATTAACCTCAACCGGAAATATTGTTCTTGCCGGAAGCACAGAAAGTAATGATTTTGATGTACCCAATAATCAAGGCTCAAAAGACGTTTTAATAATAAAACTTAAATAGTTTTCCCTATGAAAAAATTATCCATATTACTTATCTTTTCCTTCATTATTATCGCTTGTGGAAGCGACGATGATAATAACACCCCTACAGAAGTTGCTGTTAATTTACGGTTTTCACAAATTTTTGATGAACTCACTGTGACCTCTTTAAATTTATCAAGCACCGTTTATGTGAATGAAATGAATCAAGAACTCACAATTTCCAGACTTCGTTATTTAGTGTCCCGTTTGGTTTTAACAAATTCAAATGGCGATTCCTTTTTGTTGAGTCCCTATCATTTAGTTGATTTATCAAATTCTGAAACACTTAATCTAAATACAAATTTAACGATCCCCGAAGGAGACTACACCCTTTCCTTTGTTTATGGTTTTAATGAAGAAGACAACCAAAATGGAGCCTATGCAGATTTGAATGCCGTTTCCTGGAATTGGCCGGAAATGCTGGGTGGTGGCTACCATTTTTTACAAATGGACGGGCAGTATAATATAAATACCGAACCGGCACCTTTCAACTTTCACAACGGAACTGCCAGAGTAAGTGAAGGCGTTTTTGAACAAAACTTTGTAGTATTTAATCTGCCAAATACCCTTACAGTTTCTGAAAACTCAACAATTAACATTCAAATGAATATTGCTGAATGGTTCAGAAACCCAAACACGTGGGACTTAAATGTCTTTAACACACCTCTCATGCCAAATTATGAAGCCCAAAAGCTGATGCAGCAAAACGCAGCTTCAGTATTTAGTGCCTCAGTTGAATAGATCGATATTTTGTTTATAAAGCTAACATATTGCTTACTTTTCTCGCTGTTATTCATTTCTTGTTCGAGTAGTGATAATGATAAATATGTAGCAACACCATTAGAACTTGAGGTCCCGGAGATTTTTTCACAATACCTTATAGCCCCTGTCATTCCTACAAATAATCCTCAAACTGTTGAAGGAGTAGCTTTGGGCAGAAAACTGTTTTTTGACCCCATTCTTTCAGGTAATGGCACACAAGCTTGTGCAGATTGCCACCGGCCCCAAAACGCATTTTCAGACCCACGACAATTTAGCTTGGGTATTGACGGCATTGCAGGTTTTAGAAACTCTATGCCCTTACAAAACCTCGCCTGGAACTTCAATGAAAAATTTAACTGGGATGGAAGCGCTCCCACCCTCGAAGATCAAATCTTTGAACCGGTGACCAACCCCATCGAAATGAACAATACCTGGCCTCAAGCCGAAGCAAGTTTAAAAAATCACAGTGAATACCCACAGCTATTTAAAGAAGCTTTTGAGGGAGCACCCATTGATTCAGTTTTAGTCACTAAAGCGATTGCTCAGTTTCTGCGAACCCTCATTTCAGGAAATTCCAGGTTTGACAGATACCTTTTAGGTGAAAACATTTTAACCCCTCAAGAGCTTAACGGAATCAACGTTTTTATGTCTGAAGATCTGGGAGACTGTTTTCATTGCCACGGGAATCCATTTAATCCACTCTGGACAGACAATACCTTTCACAACAACGGGTTGGATGAGTTTTTTGCAGATTTAGGCCTTGGTAATGTTACTGGTGACCCTCGAGATAATGGAAAATTTAAAGCCCCCTCACTCAGAAACCTGCTCTACACTTCTCCATATATGCATGACGGGCGTTTTGAAACTTTGGACGAAGTGATCAATCACTACAGTGAAGGACTGGTGTTTTCTGAAACCATTGACCCCCTTATGAAAGCCGTTGCGCAAGGAGGTGTTCAACTTTCTGAAGAAGATAAAGCTGACCTCAAAGCTTTTCTTCTATCACTTTCAGATCCCGGGTTTATTAACAATCCTGACTTTCAGAATCCAAACTAAATTTTATTCCCAATCTCTCATTACTAAACTATTAATAAACGCTATAGACCCATCTAATTTTATAATTTATCTAACACACTAAGACGTTATATTATTTGTATATTTGCATCTCTATTTAGAACAAATCTACTTAAGATGATTAAAGTAAGCGATACTGCAAAAACCAAAATCTCACAGCTTATTGCTGAGGAAGGTTTTAATGTCACAAATGATTTTGTGAGAGTGGGCGTAAAAAGTGGTGGTTGCTCCGGCTTGTCTTATGAATTGAAGTTTGATGATTCATCACGAGATGAAGATAAAATTTTTGAAGACAATGCCGTGAAAATTATCATTGATAAAAAAAGTTTCTTATACCTGGTGGGCACCACTCTTGAATACAGTGGCGGCCTTAACGGAAAAGGCTTTGTTTTCAATAACCCAAACGCTAACCGCACTTGTGGGTGTGGAGAAAGTTTTTCGCTTTAAGTTAAAAGAAAAGAATTATGTCAAAATATACTGAAGACGATTTACAGAAAGAACTTGAAACCAAAGAATATAAATATGGTTTCTACACAGATATCAAATCTGACACCTTTCCTGTGGGCCTTAATGAAGAAGTTGTCATTGCGATTTCCAAAAAGAAAGAAGAACCCGAGTGGATGACAAAATGGCGATTGGAATCTTTTAGATACTGGAAAGAAATGATCGAGCCTGAATGGGCAAACGTGCATTACCAAAAACCAGACTTTCAAGCAATCTCCTATTATTCGGCACCCAATTCAAAACCAAAATATGACAGCCTCGATGAGGTTGACCCTGAATTATTGGAAACATTTAAGAAATTAGGGATTTCAATTGACGAGCAAAAAAAATTGGCCGGTGTCGCTGTTGATATTGTGATGGATTCTGTTTCAGTGGCAACCACATTCAAAAAAACCCTGGCTGAAAAAGGAATTATTTTCTGTTCCATTTCTGAAGCAATCAAGGAACACCCTGAACTTGTAAAAAAATACCTCGGCACTGTTGTTCCGCAACGTGATAACTTTTATGCAGCCTTGAATTCGGCTGTGTTTAGTGATGGTTCTTTCTGTTATATTCCAAAAGGGGTGAGATGCCCTATGGAACTTTCGACTTATTTCAGAATCAATCAAGCCGGTACGGGACAATTTGAACGAACTCTCGTCATTGCAGATGAAGGCAGTTATGTGAGTTATCTGGAAGGCTGTACAGCACCCTCACGTGATGAAAACCAATTGCACGCAGCAGTTGTGGAACTCATTGCATTAGACAATGCCGAAATTAAATACTCAACCGTTCAAAACTGGTATCCCGGAAACAAAGAAGGAAAAGGTGGGGTTTATAATTTTGTAACCAAAAGAGGGCTTTGCGAGAAAAACGCAAAAATCTCCTGGACCCAAGTAGAAACAGGAAGTGCTGTTACCTGGAAATACCCAAGCTGTATTTTGAAAGGGGACAACTCCATTGGCGAGTTTTACTCCATCGCAGTAACCAACAATTTTCAACAGGCAGACACCGGAACCAAAATGATTCACTTAGGGAAAAACACCCGAAGTACCATTATTTCAAAAGGTATCTCGGCAGGACAGTCTCAAAATTCTTACAGAGGGTTAGTACAAATAAGCCCTCGTGCAGAAAACGCCCGAAACTTTTCACAATGTGATTCCTTATTAATGGGAAATAAATGTGGCGCACACACCTTCCCTTACATTGAAACAAAAAATAAAACGGCTAAAATTGAACATGAAGCTACCACCTCAAAAATTGGTGAGGATCAGATTTTTTACTGCAATCAACGTGGTATAGATACTGAGAAAGCCATCGCTTTAATAGTAAACGGTTTTAGCAAAGAAGTGCTCAATAAATTGCCGATGGAATTTGCTGTAGAAGCACAAAAATTACTTGAAATAAGCCTCGAAGGCTCAGTAGGATAAAAAACCACCTAATTATAAAACCAAATGAAAAAAGTTTTTATTGTATTTAGTTTATTTGTTGCTTTTACAAGTTGTAAAAACAATGAAGAGTCTTCAGCAGAAGTTCAGGAAATTAAAGCAGATTTTATTTATCTTGATGATGCAGCCGTCCTTAAAGGATCTGATTTTATTTATGGAGTAAAAATAGATGATATGGCAAAAGAGCTTGCGGAACGAGTAAACCCAATCAAAATAGATGATTTTGATATGGTGCCGGTCGTTGTAAAAGGAATAATAAACAAAAAAGATGAAAATGAAGAAGGTTGGGAAGAAATTGTAACAATTAAAGAAATTGTAACTGTAAGCAACAGACCTTCTCAACCCGATGTAAAACTAGAATAAAAAAACAATGTTACAAATCAAAAATTTACACGCTGGTGTAGAAGAAAACGATATTTTAAAAGGTATTAACCTTGAGGTTAAAGCAGGAGAAGTGCACGCAATTATGGGACCCAATGGTTCCGGAAAAAGCACCCTGGCTTCTGTGATTGCAGGGAAAGAAGAATTTGATGTTACTCAGGGAAACATATTCTTTGAATCCGAAGATATAGCAGAACTCGCTCCAGAGGAGCGTGCTCACAAAGGCATCTTTTTGTCCTTTCAGTATCCGGTTGAAATACCGGGTGTTTCTGTAACCAATTTCATCAAAACAGCCATCAACGAAAACCGAAAAGCAAAAGGACTCGAAGATATGCCAGCCAATGAAATGCTGAAAATGATCAGAGAAAAAGCAGAAATGTTTGAAATGGATCGAAAGTTTCTTTCCCGTTCCTTAAACGAAGGCTTTTCTGGTGGTGAGAAAAAGCGAAATGAAATATTTCAATTGGCAATGCTTGACCCAAAACTAGCCATCCTGGATGAAACAGATTCAGGGCTCGATATCGATGCGCTTAGAGTTGTTGCAAACGGCGTCAACAAATTGAAAAGTGAAAAAAACGCAATTGTTGTTATCACACATTATCAACGTCTTCTTGACCACATAGTACCAGATTTTGTACATGTTCTTATGGACGGCAAAATTGTAAAAACCGGCACAAAAGAACTCGCATATGAGCTGGAAGAGCGCGGCTATGACTGGATTAAAGAAGAAGCAAAAGCCGTTTAAGGTTTTTGGTTTATAGTTTACCTATTTACCATTAACTTTTAACTATTAACTTAAAACAAAATGAGCTTAAAAGATAAATTAGTATCCTCTTACCTTGCATTTGAAGACTATATCGATGCAGATTCTCATATCCATGAGATTCGCAATAAAGCGATAAAGACCTTTGAAAATTCTGGATTTCCTTCAAAAAAGGATGAAGCTTGGAAATACACTTCGTTAAACGCAATTATAAAAGAGGACTACTGTATATTTCCAAAAAAGGAAAACACTGTTGAATTCAAGGAAGTCAAAAAATATTTTTTACACGAAATTGACACTTATAAAATCGTATTCATAGATGGTGTTTACAATTCCTTTCTCTCTGAAACTACCCACGATAAAGTGGATGTTTGTTTGATGTCTTCGGCATTAAGCAAGCCTAAGTACAAAGCGGTGGTTGAAAACTATTTTAACAAAGCGGCAAAAGAGGACAGTCTTACTTCTTTAAATACCGCTTTCGCGAAAGAAGGAGCTTACATCTTCATCCCAAAACACCGCGAAGTTGAAAAACCTATTGAAATTATCAACTTTGCAACCGGTAACGAAGCCGCACTTTTATTACAACCCAGAAACTTAATTGTAGCCGAAGAAAACGCACATGTTCAAATCATTGAACGTCACCAAAGTTTAACTGAAAATGCCGTTTTTACAAACTCAGTTACCGAAATATTTGCTGAAAAAAACAGCTCTATTGACTATTACAAAGTTCAAAACGACAACCAATCGGCATCGTTAATTGACAATACCTTCATTTCACAAAAAGATGGAAGCAATGTGAGTGTTCATACCTTTTCTTTTGGAGGAAAATTAATTAGAAACAATTTAAACTTCTACCAAAAAGGGGAACGTGTCAATTCCACTTTAAAAGGAATCACAATTATAGAAGACAAGCAACATGTTGACCACAGCACGCTCGTAAACCACATTGAACCCAATTGTGAAAGTCATCAGGACTACAAAGGTATTTTTGCCGGCAATTCAACAGGCGTCTTTAACGGAAGAATTATTGTTGAAAAAGAAGCACAAAAAACTGATGCCTTTCAACAAAACAACAACATACTCATCGACGACAAAGCAACCATCAACTCAAAACCTCAGCTTGAGATTTTTGCAGACGATGTAAAGTGCTCACATGGTTGCACCATTGGCCAGCTGGATGAAGAAGCGATGTTTTACCTTCAGACCAGAGGGGTCAGAAAAAAAGAAGCCCAGGCATTATTGATGTTTGCATTTGCAAGCAATGTGCTCGAAAGCGTGAAAATACACGAATTGAAAGCACGCATCACCAAACTCATTGCTAAAAAAATTGGTGTGAATTTAGGTTTCAACCTTTAGTACTGCTCTTTTCCATAAAACTAAAAAACCAGTATGAATACGGATAGTAAAAGCATCGCATTTGATGTAGAAAAAATAAGAAAAGACTTTCCCATACTTTCCAGAAAAGTCAATGGCTATCCCCTGGTCTATCTCGACAATGCTGCCACCTCTCAAAAACCACAGGTTGTTATTGACGCTTTAGTTGATTACTATTCAAATTACAATGCAAACATACACCGTGGTGTTCACAGTCTTTCTCAGGAAGCCACCGATGCTTATGAGCAAGCGAGAGAGAAAATAAGAAGCCATTTTAATATAAAAAAATCGAGAGAAGTGATTTTCACTTCCGGTACAACGCATGCCATTAATATCGTTGCCTCAGGCTTCAGATCTATTTTACAGAAAGGAGATGAACTTATTGTTTCTGCATTGGAACACCATTCAAACATCGTTCCCTGGCAAATGCTTTGTGAAGAAACCGGTGCTGTGCTTAAAGTGCTACCAATGAATGATGAAGGGGAACTTGAGCTCGTTGAATATATTAATCTCTTATCAAATAAAACAAAGCTTGTTTTTGTCAATCATATTTCAAATGCATTGGGAACCATAAATCCCATTGAAGAAATCATTGAAAAGGCACATAAAGTGGGTGCTGCTGTTTTAATTGACGGTGCTCAGGCTTGTGCTCACATAAAACCCGATTTGCAAGCACTTAATGCAGATTTTTACACCTGTTCTGCCCATAAAATGTGCGGCCCTACGGGTGTGGGTATTCTTTACGGAAAAGAAGCCTGGCTTGTTAAATTACCTCCCTATCAAGGGGGTGGTGAAATGATCAAAGAAGTTACTTTTGAAAAAACAACCTATGCTGAACTCCCTCATAAATTTGAAGCCGGAACACCAAACATAGCAGACGGAATTGCATTTGGTGCAGCAATTGACTATCTGAATGGGATTGGATTTGATGCCATTGCTAATCATGAAAACCAACTGCTTGCATATGCAACAGAAAAATTACTGGAAATTGAAGGATTAAAAATTTATGGTACTTCAGCACAAAAAACTTCGGTGATTTCATTTAATATTGAAGGGATACATCCTTATGACATTGGCACAATAGTTGACAAACTGGGTATAGCTGTGCGCACGGGTCACCATTGTGCACAACCTATTATGGATTTTTATAAAATACCGGGAACGGTAAGAGCTTCATTTGCTTTTTACAATACATTTCACGAAATTGATGTTCTTGTAGAAGCAATTAAAAAAGCAAAACAAATGCTAACATAAAAACAACCCAATTATGAAATCAATTTTTTCAATTTTAGTTTGCTCAATCTTATTTTTAACCACCTCTTGTGATGAAACTCAAAAGGTAATCAACACAGCCAGCAACGTGCAATTAAACGGAAACTATACCATCAATACAGTAAACGAAAAAAGCTATACACCAAAAGGACTTGTATTGTCATTTGACGCTCTCAATAAATCTGTAAATGCTACAACTGAGTGTAACAATCTATTTGGCACTTACACCATTGATTTGTATGCTTTGAATTTTGGTCCACTGGCAAGTACAAAAATGTTCTGTGAGGGTAAAATGGATGCAGAAAAAGAAATTGGTGAAGCCCTTGAGGCAACAGGTTCTTACACTATTGAAAATGGTGTTCTGAAATTATATTCCAAAAATGACAGAAGCCTGTTACTCACCGCTACAAAAGTGAGAGAAACTAGTGAAAACTAAAATACGTTTTAATTAAACATTGAACCGTAAACCTTAGAATCAATGAAAATTAAAGACATACAAGAAGAAATTATTGACGAGTTTGCATTTTTTGACGACTGGATGCAGCGCTATGAGCATATGATTTCACTTGGGAAATCATTACCACTCATTGATCAAGCAAACAAAAAAGAAGAATACCTCATCAAAGGATGTCAATCCAAAGTTTGGGTCTATCCTGAATTTAAAGATGGAAAAGTTTTATTTACTGCAGACAGTGATGCCATTATAACCAAAGGAATTGTCGCACTTTTACTACGAGTGTTTTCAAATCAAACACCAGAAGACATCTTAAAAGCAGACACTGATTTTATTGATGAAATAGGACTAAAAGAACATCTGTCACCCACCAGAGCAAACGGACTCGTGTCTATGATTAAGCAACTAAAGATGTATGCACTTGCTTATCAGTCACAATTAAATTAAAATAGTATGGAAACAGAAGAAAAAATAGATACCGCAGAACTTGGTGAAAAAATCGTCAAAGTTTTAAAGACCATTTATGACCCTGAAATCCCCGTTGATATCTATGAGCTGGGGCTCATTTATGATGTATTTGTGAATGAAGATTATGAAGTAAAAATCATCATGACACTCACAACACCCAACTGTCCCGTTGCTGAAAGTATGCCTCAGGAAGTAAAAGATAAAGTGGCTTCATTAAAAATGGTCAAAGATGCCGAAGTTGAACTCACTTTTGACCCGCCCTGGTCTCAAGAACTAATGAGTGAAGAGGCAAAACTAGAACTGGGAATGCTATAAAAACATCCTGTTTTATGGAAGAAATCATCAACAAAGTTGCCAACAGTAAACTAAAAACCCTAAACCTAGAAGATTTCTATCAAGATGGTGAACGGGTTGTTTTTGATATCTCATCTTGGTTGTTTCAGGGAATTGTATTGAAAGAAAAAGACTTTCGCGAAAGCGCAAAAAACCACGACTGGAGTCAATACAAAGATCAATATGTTGCCCTCACGTGCAGCTCTGATGCTATTATTCCCGGATGGGCTTATTTGCTGATTGCAAGTTATTTAAGTCCTTTTTCCCGAAAAGTAGTCGTAGGAGATTTGACAAATCTTGAAACTATTTTGTTTGCCGAAACCCTTCAAAAAGCAGACTTTTCTGAATACACAAACCTTCCCGTTATTATCAAAGGCTGCTCAAACAAGCCCGTGCCGGATAATGCTTACATTTTATTACTTCAAAAACTGCAACCCATTGTAAAAAGCCTGTTTTATGGAGAGGCGTGTTCAAGTGTTCCTCTCTATAAACAAAAAAAGTGACTTTGCTTATAAGATTGTTTCTTAATGGAAGTCATATTTTAAAATTAGTTTTACATTTGCACTCTATTATTAAACAAACCATTATGAAAAAATCCATTTTACTTGTTTTATCAATAGTATTTAGTACTGTTGTATTTTCTCAGGAAGAGGAAGAAGCTCCAAAAGAGGGTTGGTCCAGATCCGGCAACCTCTCCTTATTATTTAATCAATCGGCATTTAATGCAGAGTGGACCGGTGGGGGTACCTCAAACATTGCCGGTAATGTAGCGCTCACTTATGACCTAAATTACAAAAAAGGCAAAGTTTCTTGGGACAATCGCTTTACAGGAGATTATGGGTTGACAAAAATTAAAGGGGATGACTTTGAACGCAAAACAAATGACCGTTTAGAAATAAACTCTGTATTGGGCTACCAAATTAAAGAGAGTTTATGGTCTTATTCCTTCTTTACAAACTTTAGAACCCAGTTTGCAAAAGGGTATGAGTTTAATGAAGATGCTAATCCTGTGACCCGTGTTGAAACCACACGTTTTATGTCGCCGGGCTACTTACAGTTTGGCCCCGGTATGCTCTGGAAAAAATCTGACAACTTAAAGGTTAATATTGCACCGGCAACCTCCAGACTCATTTTTGTTAACAGCAAGTTTACTGATGTGGGTTCTGATCAAGCAGCCATTGACGCCTTCAATGAAAACCCCTATTTTGGTGTGGAAGCTAACGAGACCATGCGCTTTGAATTTGGTGCTTCTGTCTCAGCTTACGCAAAATTTGAGCTTATAGAAAACGTCTCGATGGAAAATGTCCTGAATCTGTATTCAAACTATCTGGAAGACCCACAAAATATGGATATTGATTATACTATGAATCTTGTGATGAAAATCAACAAATTCCTTTCTGCCAATGTGGTGTTTCAAGCCATCTATGATGACAATGCTGTAAAAGGATTTCAAATAAGAGAAGTTTTTGGGTTGGGTGTCAACTTAGGGCTTTAACAGCAAAACAAATAAACGTTTAAAAGGTTGCCAAATGGCAGCCTTTTTTTGTATCTTAAAACGAGATTATTAGTATATTTCGCCCAAAATCAAAACCCCATTGAAAAAAACCATAGGAAGAATTGACAAAGCAGACTTCCCTGAATTGGGTCTCTCAGCTATTGCTGTGAAAATCGATACCGGGGCTTACACTTCATCCATTCATTGTCAAAATGTAAAAGAGGAAGCCGGCGTATTGAAATGCGATTTTCTCGATAAAGAACACCCCGCTTATGATGGAAAAGAATTTAGCTTTAAAGACTACAAAATAAAAAATGTAAAAAGCAGTAATGGCACTGTTCAAACCCGATATATGATTCAAACAAAACTGATACTTTTTGGTGAAGAACATGACATTCAACTCACGCTTTCAGATCGTGAAGAAATGAAATTTCCCGTACTTTTGGGAAGAAAGTTTTTAAACAAAAAATTTATAGTAGATTCCGGCTTAACCAATCTTTCGTTCAAACAACAACAAAAAAATGAATATTAAAATCCTATCTGCAAACCCCAATTTATATTCGACTAAAAGACTGGTTGAAGCTGCCAAAAAAAGACACCATCACGTTGAGGTTATTGACCATGCAAAGTGTGATATTGTCATAGAAAAAAAGAACCCGTGTATTTATTATAAAGGGCATCTCATCAAAGACACCGATGCAATCATACCCAGAATTGGAGCTTCTGTCACTTTTTATGGTACAGCCGTTGTGAGACAGTTTGAAATGATGCGCGTTTTTACAACTACAGAATCACAAGCTTTGGTAAGGTCCAGAGACAAATTAAGGAGTTTGCAGGTGCTTTCCAGAGCCGGTCTGGGACTTCCTAAAACTGTTTTTACAAATTACTCAAGAAATACAGAGGATGTCATCAAACACGTGGGCGGTGCTCCCTTAATTATCAAACTACTTGAGGGAACCCAAGGCCTGGGTGTGGTGCTGGCAGAAACAAACAATGCTGCGGAATCGGTTCTGGAAGCCTTTAATGGGTTACAAGCGCGTGTCATCGTTCAGGAGTTTATCAAAGAAGCAGGAGGGGCAGATATTAGAGCTTTTATTGTTGACGGCCAGGTTGTAGGAGCTATGAAACGCCAGGGAAAGGAGGGTGAGTTTCGCTCTAATCTACACAGAGGCGGTTCAGCAAGTATTATTGAACTCACAGATGAAGAAGAAAACGCTGCCATCAAAGCAGCCCGGGTGATGGGATTGGGTGTGGCGGGTGTCGATATGCTTCAATCTGCGCGAGGGCCTTTAATTCTGGAGGTAAATTCTTCCCCGGGGCTTGAAGGTATTGAAGCCGCCACAGGAAAAGACATTGCAAAAAGCATCATTAGATATATTGAACGAAGTATATAAAATTATCTTCTTTGGAAATTTTAGGCGAACATATTGGTTTAGGCGAAAGCAAAACAATTCAATTCAACATCGCAAAGCTTTATACAGCGACCAATGTTGAAATACCCATCATCATCAACAGGGCAACAAAACCGGGACCCACTGTTTTAATAACTGCCGGAATTCACGGTGACGAAATAAATGGGGTTGAAATTGTAAGGCAACTCATCGCAAAAAAAATCAACCGGCCTAAAAAAGGAACCATTATCTGTATTCCTATTTTAAATGTATTTGGATTTTTATCCATGAGCAGGCAATTTCCCGATGGGCACGATTTAAATCGTGTTTTTCCCGGAACAAAAAAAGGTTCATTGGCCAGCAGGGTAGCTCACCATTTTACAACAGAAATTTTACCTCATGCAGACTATTGTCTCGATTTTCACACCGGCGGAGCGAGTCGTTTTAATGCCGCTCAAATAAGAGTAAGTCCTAACGACTATGTTGCTTTGAAATATGCCAAAGTTTTCAATGCTCCTTTTGTGGTTATGTCAAAAATTCTCGATAAATCCTATCGTCAAACCTGCCTCAAAATGGGAATCCCATCCTTACTTTTTGAGGGTGGTAAATCCCTAAGTAGTGATAGAGATATTATAGAATTTGGGGTTCACGGTGTTTTGAGAATTTTAGATCACCTCGAAATGCTAAACCCAAAATTTCAAAGCTCAAAAAAACCTTCAGATTCTGTTATTATTGAAAAAAGTACCTGGATAAGAGCTCATAAAAGTGGCTTGCTTCATACTAAGGTTTCCATCAACAAATTTGTAGAAAAAGGAGATATTTTGGCCTCAATAACAGATCCTTACGGCGAAATGAAAGTGCGCGTAAAAGCACCCAATGATGGCTATATAATCAATGTCAATGAATCGCCTATAGTGCATCAGGGTGACGCTATTTTTCATATTTCGACGGCAGTCTCTTAACTTCTTAACTATGGAAAAAACGCTGCTGCGAAAACTTTATATTCAAAAAAGAAGTGCTCTTTCTGAAAGTGATGTAGAATCTTTTAGCCTTGACATTGCCAATAAATGTCTTCAACTCCCCATTTGGCACTATACCAATTTCCACTTGTTTTTAAGTATAACAGGCAAAAAGGAAATCAATACAGAGTATTTGCTTCATATCCTTCAAGGAAAAGACAAAAATTGCATTGTACCAAAAACAAACCTGAAAACAGAGACACTTTCTCATTATTTACTTACAGACAGTACAAAAATTAAAATAAACAACTGGGGAATCCCGGAGCCGGAGGATGGAATTCCGTTTCCTGAAGAAAAAATTGAGGTGGTTTTTGTGCCCCTGCTTGCTTATGATACAAAGGGAAACCGTGTAGGCTATGGAAAAGGATATTATGACAAATTCTTATCGCTTTGCAATAAAAAAACGATTAAAATTGGCCTTTCATTTTTTACCCCCGAAGAAACCATGATAGCAATCTCTGCTATTGATATTCCTTTAGATTATTGTGTTTCACCCAACGAGGTCTATACCTTTTAGAAAAATGTTTATATTAGTGCTTTACAACTAAACAATAAAAAATCATGGAAAACCAACCAACAACCCCGCCGGACAATAATTTAGTTTGGGCAATCTTATGTACTGTTTTATGCTGTTTACCCCTTGGCATTGTTGCCATTATCAAATCTTCAAATGTAAACACGCTTTGGGCTCAGGGCAATTTTGAAGGAGCTCAAAAAGCGGCAGATGATGCAAAAAAATATTCAATTTGGGGAGCAGCTATTGCACTCATTGGAATTGTATTGTATGTATTAATCATTGTTATTTTTGGAGTAGGTGGAGCATTTATGGGATACTAGAAAAATCTTCAAAGCGGCCCTTCCAATAGTCATATTGGGAGGGTTACTTTTTATGTACCATTCCTTTAACCCCACTTATCATTCTTTTTTTCTTCCTTGTCCATTAAAATATACCACCGACCTTTATTGTGCCGGTTGTGGTTCTCAAAGGGCGATTCATCATTTGATGCATTTTGAATTTTTTATGGCCTTTAGATACAACCCCTTACTGGTTTTGAGTATTCCGTTACTCATTTATGCATTAATAGTAGAATATCTCAATTTTGCTTTTGGCACAAAACACAGGGTAAAACTGTTTTACAGCAATACATTTATTATTATTTATTTTGGAATTGCAATTGTGTATTCTGTACTGAGAAATATCCCTGAGGAGCCTTTTAGCTATCTTGCTCCTTTGAGCTAATTTCAGAAGTTGATTCTAGTTCTTTTTCGACCTTTGGTTCTTTTGGAAAGGCTTTTTTATTAAAAACAATGAGAAGTCCCACGCCGGTACTTATAGCTACATCAGCCACATTAAACACAGGATCAAAGAAAGTGAAGTAGTAGCCTCCCCAGATAGGAAACCATTCCGGTAAATAGCCTTTGTATATTGGGAAGTAAAGCATATCAACTACTTTTCCGTGAAAGAGTGTCCCATATGCTTCTTCGGAGAAGATTGTAGCAACTTTGCGGTAGCTGTCGTCAAAAATAACTCCATAAAAAACAGAATCAATAATATTGCCCATCGCTCCGGAAAAAATAAAGGAAACTCCAACAATCAAAACCCGTGACATTTTTTTTCTTACAGAATCCCAAAGCCAGTAACCAATAAAAACAATGGCTACTAAACGGAACAACGTTAGTATAAGTTTACCATACTGTCCCGGGATTTGAGCACCCCAAGCCATGCCTTCATTTTCAATAAAAAGAATGCGAAACCACTCAAAAACTCTAATTTCATCACCCAGCATAAAATGGGTTTTGATATAGATTTTTGAAACCTGATCAATCAATAATATGATAAAAATTAGGAGTCCGGCTTGCTTTAAGGTCATGAGCGAAAACTATTTTGAATTTTTATGCAAAAAACTATGCAAGTCATAACAAAGGGTTTTAGAAAAAAGCCCCTTTCTGGGGCTCTTTTTCTTTTTTTACATTTGCATATTTTTTGCCTCAATGCTTAGTGTTGCGTGAGGTACAAGTTTCAGTCGCTCTTTACTAATGAGTTTTTGAGTCACACGGCAAATTCCATATGTTTTATTTTCAATGCGAATCAAGGCATTTTTCAAATCTCTTATAAACTTTTCCTGTCTAATGGCCAATTGAGAATTTGCTTCTTTTGACATTACAGAGCTTCCTTCTTCAAAGGCTTTGAATGTAGGAGACGTGTCATCTGTACCATTATCACCATCGTTCATGTAAGCACTTTTTATCAATTCAAGTTGCTCCTGTGCTTTTTGTATTTTTTCTAAAATGATGGTTTTGAATTCTTCCAATTCAGCATCATTATACTTTGTTCTCGTTTCGTCGCTCATAATTTAAATTTTTTTAATAACCAATTTGGTTTCTATGTCATCAAATGAAATATCCAATCCGTTTTCTATTTTTTCTACTATTTCAACTGATTTGGCTAATGTTTCCGTTTTAATGTAAGTCGCATTTTTTTCAATAGCGTTACCTAAAAGACTGTTATTTTCAATGGTAATTTCAATTTTATCTGTAACCTCAAAACCGGAATCTTTTCTCAAATTTTGAATGCGGTTTACAAGCTCTCTTGCAATGCCTTCATAACGCAACTCTTCAGTGATTGTGATGTCAAGTGCAACGGTTAAATTTCCACTGCTGGCAACCAGCCATCCTTCAATATCCTGAGAACTTATTTCCACGTCTTGGCGCTGCAAAATAACACTTTTTCCGTTAATTTCTATTGAAATTTCACCTTCTTGCTCTATTTTTTTTATTTGGTTTTGATTAAACTGATTTATGGCTATAGCTATAGCTTTCATGTCTTTGCCAAAGCGGGGTCCCAGCACTTTAAAGTTGGGCTTTATCTGTTTAACTAATATACCCGAACCCTCATCAATCAGGTCGATTTCTTTCACATTAACCTCGTGTTTTATCAATTCGGCTACAGCGAGAATTTCTTCTCTTTCTGAATTATTTAGCACAGGAATCATAATTTTTTGAAGAGGCTGTCTCACTTTTATTTTTTCCTTTTGGCGTAAAGACAAAACCAAAGAAGAAATCGTCTGCGCTTTTTGCATTTTGCTTTCTAATGCTTTGTCAATAAAACTTTTATCAAAAACAGGGAAATCTGCCAAATGCACAGATTCTTTTCCTTTTTTCGCTGTAGCTGAAGTCAAATCCTTATACAATCTATCCATAAAAAACGGAGCGACTGGTGCTCCAAGTTGCGCTACATTTTCCAAACAAGTGTATAAGGTTTGATAGGCCGAAATTTTATCAGTTTCATAATCGCCTTTCCAGTAGCGTCTTCTGCTTAATCTCACAAACCAGTTGCTCAAATTCTCCTGAACAAAATCTGAAATCGCTCGCGTGGCTTTTGTGGTCTCATAATCATTGTAATACCCGTCCACTTTTTCAATCAAAGTATGTAATTCTGAAAGAATCCAGCGGTCAATCTCAGGGCGTTCATTCAATGGGATATCCGCTTCAGAATAATCAAAATTATCCAGATTGGCATACAAACTTAAAAAGCTATACGTATTGTAAAGCGTCCCAAAAAACTTTCTACGCACCTCAGCAATCCCTTCAATATCAAATTTTAGGTTATCCCAAGGATTGGCGTTACTAATCATATACCAACGGGTCGCATCGGGTCCAAAAGTTGAAATGGTTTCAAAAGGATCAACGGCATTGCCCAATCGCTTGGACATTTTTTGACCGTTTTTATCTAAAACCAATCCGTTTGAGACCACGTTTTTATATGCTACATCATCAAATGTAATCGTGGCTATGGCGTGGAGTGTGTAAAACCAACCTCTTGTTTGATCGACACCTTCAGCAATAAAATCTGCTTTTCGCCAGGTCTTTTCTACTTTTTCTTTATTTTCAAAAGGATAATGCCACTGTGCATAAGGCATACTTCCAGAGTCAAACCAAACATCAATCAAATCACTCTCGCGTTTCATAGGTTTTCCGCTTTCGGAAACGAGAATGACTCCATCAACATAGTTTTTATGCAGGTCAATATTTTCGTAGTTTTCTTCAGATAGATCGCCGGGCACAAACTTGGGGAAAATGTCTTTCTCCATCACACCGGCAGCGATGGCTTTTTGGATTTCGGTTTTTAATTCCTCCGTTGAACCAATAACTTTTTCTTCTTTACCATCATCAGTTCGCCAGATAGGCAAGGGAATTCCCCAATAGCGCGAACGAGAAAGATTCCAGTCGTTGGCATTGGCGAGCCAGTTTCCAAAACGGCCTTCCCCGGTTGATTTTGGCTTCCAGTTAATACCAAGGTTCAGTTCGTGCATTCGGTCTTTAAAATCGGTAACTTTTATAAACCATGAGTCTAATGGATAGTATAAAATGGGTTTGTCTGTACGCCAGCAATTGGGATAACTGTGTACATATTTCTCCACTTTAAATGCTTTGTTTTCTTCCTTGAGTTTGATGGCGATTTCTACATCCACCGATTTTTCAGGTGCAAGGCCTTCGTCATAATATTCATTTTTGACATATTTGCCTGCATATTCTCCCATCTCAGGTCTGAATTTTCCTTGTAAATCGACTAAAGGAACCAAATTTCCATTTTCATCTTTTACCAGTAATGGCGGCACTTCAGGCACGGCTTGTTTGGCAACCAGGGCATCATCTGCACCAAAAGTGGGTGCTGTGTGAACGATACCTGTTCCATCTTCAGTAGTGACAAAATCACCCAGAATTACACGAAAGGCATTTTCAGGATTATTATGTGGCAAAGCATAAGGCAACAACTGCTCATAGCGAATGTCTTCCAGGTCTTTCCCATTGAATTCTGCAGCAATAAAGAAAGGTATTTTTTTATCTTCGGCTTTATAATCCTGAAGTTCGCTTTCGGTTTCTGCGAGTTGAAACTTTTTGTCAAACTGCTTATTTATCAACGCTTTCGCAAGCACCACATTGATGGACTCAAAAGTGTATTGGTTAAAGGTTTTCACCAAAACATAATCAATTTTTGGCCCAACGGTCAAGGCAGTATTTGAAGGCAATGTCCAGGGAGTTGTGGTCCAGGCGAGGAAATGAATCTCTCCAAAACCTTGTAGCGCCTTAGGTAAACTGTTGCTTGCAGCTTTAAACTGTGCCACCACCGTGGTATCTGTCACATCCTGATAAGTGCCGGGTTGGTTCAATTCATGCGAACTCAATCCTGTTCCGGCTTTTGGAGAATAGGGCTGAATGGTATAGCCTTTATAGAGTAAATTTTTATTATAAATTTGTTTGAGTAGCCACCACACAGACTCCATATACTTGGATTTGTAAGTGATATACGGGTCATCCATATCGACCCAGTAGCCCATTTTCTCTGTGAGGTCGTTCCAAACATCGGTGTAGCGCATCACGGCTTTTTTACAGGCCGCGTTGTATTCTTCAACACTTATTTTTTTACCGATGTCTTCTTTAGTGATACCGAGTTCTTTTTCAACCCCCAATTCGATGGGAAGACCGTGTGTATCCCAACCGGCTTTGCGTTGTACTTGAAACCCTTTTTGGGTTTTGTAACGGCAAAAAATATCCTTAATGGCGCGCGCCATCACATGGTGAATACCCGGCAAACCGTTTGCAGACGGCGGTCCTTCAAAAAAGATGAACGGCTCGTTTCCTTCACGGGTAGAAATACTCTTTTGAAAAATGTTTTCCTGTTTCCAAAAATCCAATACTTCATCAGCTACTTTGGCCAAATCAAGTCCTTTATATTCAGGAAATTTTTTACTCATGAGATGCGCTTTTGTTTAAGGTTGCGAAAATAAGCAATTTAGCGCAAATAACCATGCTTAAAACGTGTACTTAACCGCCGCTATAAAATTCCTGCCGGGAGCTGCTATTCCTGAAGAATACGTCCTGTAACGTTGGTCTGTGATGTTTTCCAAAGAAGCCGAGAGCAGCAAGAAGTCTGTTATTTGATACTGAGTCGCCAAATTGAGCGTGTACCAACCGGGAGAATACAAGTCGCCATTGCTGTTTACAGGATAAATCTCAGGTTTATTTGCTTCTGACGGAGCGAGATTTTCTGCACTAATTTCGCCGCTATAATTGACAAAGGCATCAATTTTTATTCGGTTGTTTTTCCATACTAAACGGGTGTTGCCAAATTGGGGTGGTGCGTGACGCAATGGTGCTTTATTGCCGTTGTCCAATTCTTCATATCCTTTGGCAATGGTGTAATTGGACTGCAGACTTAAGGTTTCACAAAAGTTGATACGCACACCGGCTTCAAACCCATACACTCTTGCATCTGCGGCGTTTTGAATGGCTTGTACATTGCTTAACTCACCTTGGTATTCAATTTCTGTTTCGCCGTTAAGGCTAAAATCACGGCGCACTAAAGCATTCTCCAGTTTAGTATAAAATGTGGCCATTTCAACTTTTAATATATTGTCAAAATTAAGTGTTGCTCCCACCTCGCCATTATAGGAATACTCGGCTTTTAAATCTGGGTTTGGCACTACAACACTTCCGGGTTCTGAATCAAATATTTTACCGATATCGTCTATATTTGGCGCACGGAAAGCCGTTGAAAAATTGGTGCGCAATCCCAGGATTTCACTGGCTTGGTAAGTAAGGCCGATGCTTCCTGTGAGGTTTCCGGTATTGATTTGGGTGTCTTCAAATGGGAAATCATAAAAACGGTTGTCAAAAGTGGCATCAATTTGAAACTGACTGTAGCGCAAGCCCGATTGCAAAGAGGTTTTTGGGGAAATTTTCCAGAGCAAACTTGCATAAGCAGCATAGGATTGCCAGGTGGAGCCATCGGGGTATCGAGCTTCAGTTTCTTCCTCTTGATTTGTTTCAAGGTTTGTTACACTCCCTTCAGAGTTTACTTTATTGTGCACATATTCCAATCCATAGAAGAGGTCAATAGATTTGATATTTTTTGTAAAATCGAGATTGGCAGATAGGGCATCTACTTGTTCTTCAGTTTGAAAGCGATTTGATGAATCTACACTTCGGTTGCTGCGGCTTTCTTCAAAGTGTTGATAGGCGATGATAAATTTTGAATCATCATAAAACAAACTTCTGCTTTTTCGCTCCAGCTGAAGGTTACCCGAAAACCAAACCTGAGGCCCGTAGTTCCACTCGGCATAGCGTAAGTTTCCATTTCTAACTCTTGTTAATCGATCATAACGGGCATAGTCTGATGTTTCAGAATATAGCAGATTTAACTGAAAATCCCATACTTCATTTGGCATATAACGCACTTTTTGAGCCAGGCTAATTTGATCATATCCCGTTGGTTTTTGAACTAATGGGTTTTCATTGGGTGTTTGAATATCTTCTCCATTGAAAGTTTGGATGAAAAAGTTTCGCAGATAATCATCGGGGCCGTGTTTTCCCATTTTCAAATCTCCAAAGTCGCTATAAGAAATACTACTTAAAAAAGCCCATTCTTTCAATCCGAAATTCAAATCGATATGACCTGTTTTTTCTTCATTGGCCGTAGCATAACGGGCAACAGCGTTTCCTGAAAATGACATGCCTTCTTCGAAAGAAAACTTAGGCTTTAGCGTATAAAAATTCATAACGCCACCCACGGCATCACTTCCGTAAACAACTGAGCCGGGACCCAGAATCACCTCTGTGTCTTCTACAACAAAAGGATCGATAGAGAGTATGTTTTGAATATTACCACCCCTAAAAATAGCAGTATTCATTCGCACGCCATCAACGGTCATTAATAAACGGTTTGTTGAAAAACCGCGAATCATGGGGCTTCCGCCGCCAAGCTGGCTTTTTTGTACAAATATCTTACCGCTATTACTTAGTAGGTCTGCGGTAGTTTGGGGTTGGGTAAATAGTGCATCCTGAGCACTAATGCTTACCACAGACTGTGTGATTTCATTTTTACTTTGACTGAATTTTGTGACAGAAAGCACGATTTCATCCAATTGACCGGAGCCCGGCTTAAGGATTACTACACCATTAATTTTTTGAATTTGTGATTTGGTCGAAGTAATTTTTTCATAAGAAGTATGCTGAAAATAGATGGTTTCATAGTTTGAAAAATTATCAAGAGAAATTTTACCATCAAAATCTGAAACCCCGTTTTTGGATTTGTTATAATTGTAAAAGACAACACCTGCAATGGGCTCTTTGGTTTCTGAGTCCACTATTTTTACCTCTTGTCCAAAAGAAATACTCGTTAAAAAAATAAAGAGAACTAAAAAAAAGTTTAATTGCATTGTTAGTTAAATAGTTGGTTTAAAACCTGTAGAGACTTTGGCTTTTTAAATCCTTGTATGTGAAGTTCATAATACAATAAAAGAATTTCCAGAGTTTCTTTTCGCTCTTCTTTCGTTAGTCTGATTGCATTTATTCCATCAAATTTTATGCCTAAAAGCTGTTTTATGCCTTTATTTTCAGGAATTTGGATGCAATAAATATTGGTGCTTTCTGCTTGAAAAAATCCTTCTAAAGCGTTGAAATAAGGGAGTTTAATCTCTGTGTCATCAGGATAAAACCCTAAAAAGTCTGTGAGTTGTACTAAAAAAAGGAGGTGAAAATTGGCCACTTCATCATTTGAGTCAAGCCATATTATTGATTTCTCTAAAAAAGAGAACAAGCGCTTATTTTTTTCTTCTTCCTGAATCACACTTTTTAAAATTTCAGACAGGAACAGCACAATTGATGTTTTAACAATATGAGTGTGCAAGGTTTGATTTGCAAAATATACCTTTGCATCCTGAATAAATTCCAAAGTCCCTTTGTCTTTGTGGTTTGCTGTGATTTCTAGTAAGGTAAGAGGTTGAAAAAAAGAGGTTCTGAGTTTTCCTTTTTTTGATTTGAGGATATTTTTAAGCAAATAGGATTTTAGCCCACATTCTTCAGTAAAGCATTTTACAATCAGATCTGCCTCACTGTATTTTAAAGAAGATATTACAATCCCTTTTGTGGTGATTTGCATTAGCGAATAATCATTACTTTGGCAATTTTAGTTTCCTCGGCGCCATCTGTGGTAACCATAATAAAATAAACTCCTGAAGAAACTTTATATTTTCCAAACGCTGTGGTATCCCATTGCACACTTCCCCCTTCAGAGACCTGCTCAAAGACCAGACTACCATTAACATCGGTTATTTTAACGTTTGCTCTAGCCGTCAGGCCATCAATAGTTACATTGCCATTAAAATTGGGTCGCACAGGGTTTGGATAGGCTCTAAGAGATTCCAGCGTGGGGTTTGGTGCAGTTGTTGTTCCATTAAAAGCAACAAGCCCGTTTGCTGTTGCAAAATAAACCACTCCGCTTTGTGGGTCGATTGCAATATCTAAAACATTGTTAGAGGGCAAAGGGGAGTTGTCTTTGTTAAAGCGCAAGAGTGTTTCCTGACCGTTTGAAGAAACATAAAAAACGCCTGATGAAGCTGTGGCTATCCATTTGTTGTTAGCACCATCAACTTCAATATCTGTTATAGACTGTTCAAATAATAGTTCCTGAGCGACTCCATCATTGTCCAAAATAATGATGGGTTGTGCGTCGATGTTTGCGTTTTCCTGAAAAAACCCACCCACATTAAAAAGAACCCTCAAACCTCTTAATGTCCCTATCCATGCTTGATTTCTATTATCAATTTTAATGGCTCTAACATTGTCATCGGGTAAGTTTCCATTGCCAAGATCTTCCCCTATTTTTTGAAATTGATTGTTTGTAGGGTTAAAGCCTATTAATCCATTTTCTGAACTAGCAATAAAAATAAAGCCCTCTCTACTTATGTCAATATTGTTAAGGCCTCTTTCCGAAAGAGGGTCTGCAATAATTGGTGAAATATCAAAACTTTGAAACTGGCCCGTGGTAGAGAGTCTATTTATAGCTAAATCTGTGCTTGTTTGTACAAACCATAAATTACCTTCGCGATCAAATTGGGTTCCAAAAACTCTAATGCTGTTGTCTGATAAAGTTCCGGTAAGTGGACTGTTACTTTCATTGTATAAAACTGTTGGTGTTTTATCCTCAATTTTTAACAAACCATCTATCATAGAGCTCGCGTAAACTTCGGTTGGATTGTTTGGGTTGATTTTAACGCGAGAAATTGATTTTGCAGCAAATACTTCTTCAAAGGGGATGTTTGTCCATTCATTATTTTCAAATTGGCTGATTCCACGACTATTAAGTGGGTATGGATTAAAAAACAAATCTACCTCCCCAAAAACTGCCCACAATTGGCCGGGGGTAGCATCAATGGATACAGATTTATTAAGCAATGGTCCATCTGGCAAAATTTGTTCAGCTTGATTTGATCCAAAAGGAACAGCTAATATACCATATTGAGTTGAACCAAGATAAACAGTATTGTTATAAGCTAAAGAGGTTGATAGAGTATATTCAAAATCGATAAGGTTATTAACAACTGCAACCTGATTCATCATCACATCAAATACTGTTGATCTTGTTTGCGAAGTGACAGTTAAAAAGTCATCTGTAGTGTATAATTTTTTGTTCTGTTGTGGAAATGTTGTAATCACTACCGGAGTATTGGAATCAAATCTCAAAAGTCTTGAATTAAAATCTATTGCATATATGTTGTCAGCAAATACTTGAACTCCAATTAAACCAAATGGATAAAAGTCAATCCACTCTTCAAAGTTTATTAAGTTGGGATTGTTGACCTCTGCTCTTTTCATTCTATCATTCATTGCTGCATAGATAAATCCATCAAAAACTACCGTTTGATTAATTTTCACCTGGCTGCCCAGGTCACCAATAAAAAAGGTGTCTCCAAATTCAAGTGCAGTTAAATCAAATACTGAAATTCCAAAATCTGTAGAAATGTATATATTACCATTAAATTCATTGAAATGATTGATGCGTTTTTGATTGGGAGGAATTGTTGGTTTGTTTAAAATATCAATCACAGAAAGAATTGAGCCATCCTCCAGAATGAGTTCAATCAAGCCATTTGAATATCCAATAACAATAATGTCGAAGTTTTCGCTATAGTATAAAGTTGAAATCAATTCCCCGGAAAGTCCTTGTACAGTTGTAATGGTTCTGATTTCATTTGTGATTAAGTCATAAGTGAAAACAGAATTGTCTGATGCTGCAATTAATTTGTCATTTCCCTCTACCAGATCAATAATATTTGAATAAGAAAACAAAGCTGCCCATTGATTTTCAAAGGTCTGGGCCGTGATAAAAAATGGCGAAAGGCAAATTAAAATTAAAAGAAGTCGCTTCATGAAAAGAAAATAATCTAACAGGATATTTAACAGATTAAATAAGAAAATATTGCAGGTATATTAACAAAAAACCACTCACCTAACTGGTGAGTGGTTATAAATAAAATAAAATTAATTCTATACAACCCCTTGGGCAATCATGGCATCTGCTACTTTTACAAATCCTGCCACATTTGCTCCCTTCACATAATCAACATAGCCCTCCTTTTGCTTTCCATATTTTACACAGGCGTCATGAATATCTCCCATAATTTTAAAGAGTTTTTCATCCACTTCTTCAGCTGTCCAATTGTAACGCATGGAGTTTTGTGACATTTCCAATCCAGAGGTAGAAACACCACCAGCATTTGAAGCTTTTCCTGGTGAAAAGAGAATTTTTTCTTTTAGAAAAACCTCAATAGCTTCTGGAGTTGAAGGCATATTTGCTCCTTCACCTACACAGATACAGCCATTGGCTATTAGCGTTTTTGCATCCTCTTCATTAAGTTCATTTTGAGTGGCACAAGGCATTGCTATATCACACTTTTCTCCCCAGGGTCTTTTCCCTTCAAAGTATTTTGCATTTGAATATTTGTTGACATATTCACTGATTCTGGCTCTCTTAACATTTTTAAGCTCCATAACGTAAGCAAGCTTTTCAGCGTCAATACCTTCATTATCAAAAATATATCCACCTGAATCTGAGAGTGTAATTACTTTCCCGCCAAGTTGAGTTGCTTTTTCTGCGGCATATTGTGCTACATTTCCAGAGCCTGAAATAGCAACTGTTTTACCCTTAAAACTTTCTCCTCTGGTATTAAGCATACTTTGGGCAAAGTAAACATTTCCGTAACCGGTAGCTTCAGGACGCATCAAAGAGCCTCCATAAGAAAATCCTTTGCCTGTTAAAACTCCTGTAAACTCATCTCTTAATCTTTTATACTGACCAAACATATAGCCAATTTCTCTAGCTCCCACTCCAATATCTCCTGCGGGAACATCAGTATCTGGGCCAATATATTTACTTAATTCTGTCATTAAGCTTTGACAGAAACGCATTACCTCTGCATCAGATTTTCCTTTAGGGTCAAAATCTGAACCTCCTTTTCCACCACCCATTGGCAGTGTAGTAAGTGCATTTTTAAAGGTTTGCTCAAAACCTAGGAATTTCAACACACTCAGATTTACAGAAGGATGAAAACGCATTCCCCCTTTGTATGGACCTATTGCAGAGTTAAACTGCACACGATATCCTTTGTTGATCATTATCTCTCCACTATCTGTGGTCCAGGGTACTCTAAAAATAATCACGCGCTCTGGCTCAACCATGCGCTCTAATAGCTTGTGTCCCTGATATTTTTTGTTTTCTTCAATAAAAGGCATTACTGTTTCTGCAACTTCCTTTACGGCTTGCAAAAACTCAGGCTCATTTGGGTTTGATTTTTCAACCTGAGCAACAAAGTTTTGGATACTTTCTGTCATTTTTGATAATTTTACGTAAACGTTTTCGTTATTGAGTACAAATATAAAGTAAAAGAAATTATTTGTTTTTGATTCAAGTCATAAATACTAATATTTTAATTAACTTTCAACTTAAATTTGTTTTTATATATTTGTCTTGTCTCAAATAACCATTATCATTATGAAAACCAAATACTTTCTTCTGGTATTTTTACTTTCAGCTTTCACTCATTCTGAGTCTTTTTCTCAATTTGGTTTTTCTCACGAGATTGGTATTATAGCCGGTCCCGTAGTTTTTTATTCTGATTACGGCCAGCGTAATGATATTGAAACCAACATGAAAAATGTGGGCTATGGAGTTGGATTAATCCATTATTTGAATTTTGCCTACCGCGCAGATTGTAATTGTTATACAAGAGATACTTATTTTAATGACCATTTTAAACTAAGAAATGAGATTTCCTTTCACAAAACTCAATTTGAACATTTTGGAAAATGGGTTGATCCCTCCAGAACATCACTCACTGCAAATCAATTGAGAGGGATGCAAGGTTCAACCACTGTTTTTGATATTGGGTCACAACTTGAATATTTCCCTTTAAGTGTCAGAGATTTTGTTGCAGGAAGGTATAAAATTGCCCCTTTTGTTAGCTTTGGCTTTCACTGGGTAAATTTTAGTCCGGAAGCATCAACAACATTCGGAGGTCAAAATGTAAACTCTCCCTTGGATGTTCCTGATAAATATGTGGGAGCCACTTCAAATTCACCCGGTTCTACCTGGTCTGTTGTATGGAGTTTAGGTTTTAGGTATAAGTTATCACCTATGAGCGATCTCATGCTTGATGGACGCTGGCAGCATTACTTTTCAAACTGGGTAGATGGTTTAAATCCAGACGTGCCGGAAAACAAAGCAAATGACTGGATTTACTGGCTCAATGTGGGTTATATCCTTTATTTGGATTAACCTAAGGCTTGTTTCAAATCTTCGATAAGATCATCAACGTCTTCTATTCCAACACTTAAACGAATCAGGGAATCAACAACGCCGGTTTTTTCTCTTTCTTCCTTAGGTATAGAGGCTTGCGTCATGCTCGCCGGATGACCGGCAAGAGATTCTACACCTCCAAGAGATTCTGCTAAGGTAAATATTTTTAGATTTTCAACAACTTTAATCGCGTCGGCCATCAAATTGCCTTTTGTAGTGAACGAAATCATACCCCCAAAATCATTCATTTGTTGCTTGGCAATATCGTGATTGGGATGAGTGGGCAGTCCCGGCCAATACACTTTTTCAATTTTGGGATGAGAAGTCAGGAAATTTGCAATTGCTTTACCATTTTCACAATGACGTTGTATTCTAATGTGCAAGGTTTTAATGCCTCTTAATACTAAAAAGCTGTCCTGAGGCCCACAAACAGCACCACTTGCATTTTGAATGAAGTATAACTTTTCGGCAAGTTCATTGTCATTAACAATCAAAGCACCCATAACTACATCACTGTGACCTCCCAAATATTTTGTTGCAGAATGCATCACAATGTCTGCGCCCAAATCTAGAGGTTGTTGTAAATAAGGAGTCGCAAAAGTATTATCAACAGCAAGTAGAATATTGTGACTTTTAGCAATGGATGAACAAGCTTTGATATCAATAATGTTCATCATTGGGTTTGTGGGTGTTTCAACCCAAAGAAGCTTGGTGTTTTCATTGATATAGTTTTCAATTTTTGAGGCATCTTGCATTCCGATGAAATGAAATTTTATTCCAAATTTTTCAAATACATTTTTAAAAAGACGGTAGCTTCCTCCATAAAGGTCGTTTGTTGAAACCACCTCATCTCCCGGTTGTAATAATTTTATAACTGCATCAATGGCTGCAAGGCCCGATCCAAAAGCCAAACCGTGCTTCCCGTTTTCAATACTTGCCAGCGAATTCTGAAGAGCTGTTCTTGTGGGGTTTCTGGTTCTGGAGTATTCAAAACCTTTGTGGCCTCCGGGTGTAGATTGTGAATAAGTGCTAGTTTGGTAGATGGGAGGCATAACAGAACCATAAGCAGGATCTACATTATGCTGTCCGCCGTGAATTGTTTTGGTATTAAACTTCATATTAATAATTTAGTTTGTAAAAACATTACACAAATGTAAGCGAATATTCGGTCAATTTTAAATCAAACTGTATCTTTAGCCACTGTTTAACAAGTTGCATGTATGAATAAAATTTTCCCCCTGCTCCTTGCTTTAATCCTTGCAAGCAGTTGTTCTTTTGAGAAACCCTTACAGTTTGAAGAAGTTACAATCACCCAAAATACAATGGAGGTTTGTGATACAGAAAACTGCCCAACAATAAAAGTTAACTATGTTCAAGCCATTGAAAATGACACCAAATCGGGTGTGATAAACAAACAAATTCTTGAGAGTGTTACCAGTAAAATTGCCCCCAACGAAGAAGGGACTTCTGACTTTTCAAAGATTGAAGATGCACTTGTTTTTTTTATTGAGGATTACAACAAAGTTATAGCCGAATTTGGGAACAATTTTGTGACCTACGATGTTGACACTTTTATGCAGGTTTCTTTTCAATCTGAGGAGTTTGTTTCTTTAGAACTCAACTATTATTTGTTTACAGGAGGAGCACACGGTTATTCAGGAACACAGTTTTTGAACTTTGATGCCAACACAGGAGAGCTGCTTCAACATGATAGTTTATTTAATGATATTCAGGGACTCATTCGCTTTTGCGAAAATGAATTCAGAGAACGCTATCAGGTTCCTCAAGACCGCTCAATAAATTCATCGGGGTTTTGGTTTGAGAATGATCAATTTCATTTGCCTGAAAATATTGGATTTACTGAAACCGAATTGATTTTACATTATAATCAATATGAAATTGCAAGTTATGCTGAAGGTCCCATTATTTTAACTATACCATTAACCGAGGTTGAAGAGTTTCTATAAAAATTTTGGTTTTGAATTTTCACATTTTCAATTTATATTTAAATGATGAATACATTTTACTATCTATCCAGTTGCAGTACTTGTAAACGCATTTTAAAGGAACTCAATCTTCCGGAAACTATTCAGTTGCAAGACATAAAAACAAACCCCTTAACCAAAAAACAAATTGAACATTTAAAACAATTAGCGGGTAGCTATGAAGCCCTTTTTAGCAAAAGAGCACAGCTTTATAAAGAGCGAGGATTAAAGGACAAAACCCTAACTGAAAATGACTTAAAAGAATTGTTGCTTGAACATTACACATTTTTAAAAAGACCTGTACTTGTTTACAAAAACAAGATCTTTATTGGCAATGCTTCCAAAACTATTGCGGATGTGAAAATGGCTGTTAATGAATAGCCGCAGCCTTGCGCTTCTAGCCGCTACTGCTGCAAGTACCATTTATGGTATTAATCACAGCATTGCAAAAGGCATCATGCCCCACTTTATAGAGCCTTATGGTTTTATTGTTTTACGCGTAAGCGGTGCAGCTCTTTTGTTTTGGATAATCTCGCTGGCTTATCCCTCTGAAAAAATTGATTCTAAAGATTGGAAACGACTCTTTTTTTGTGCTCTTTTTGGTATGTCCATCAATATGTTAATGTTTTTTAAGGGGCTTAGTCTTTCTACTCCCATTAACAGTTCTGTTATTATAACGCTTTCACCTGTTTTATTACTTGTTCTTTCAGCTATTATTATAAAAGAAAAAATTACACTTCTCAAAACCGCAGGAATTGTTATTGGACTTGCCGGCGGACTTGCATTGGTTCTCTTTGGAGAAAAGGAGCAGTTTAATGCGCCAAATATCCCTTTGGGAAATTTACTTTTTATTGTTAATGCAATCGCCTATTCCATTTATTTGATATTGGTAAAACCTATGACAGCAAAATACAGCTCAATTACATTAATGAAGTGGTTGTTTTTATTTGCCTTTTTTATAAATCTGCCGGTTGGCTACACCGAATTTGTAAAAGTTGAATGGACTCAATTGCCTATTGATGTGATTTTGAAAATGGGATTTGTGGTGATTGGCACAACAGTGCTCACGTATTTATTTAACATTTATGCTTTGCGGCAATTGAAAGCCTCTACTATTGGTGCATTTATCTATTTACAACCTGTAATAGCGGTTTTGTTTGCAGTAATTATTGGCGCCGATTTTTTAACCCCAATTAGAATTTTTGCGGCAATTCTAATATTTATGGGTGTTTATATGAGCTCCCGAAAGCCGAAGGTTTTAGCTTAAGTGTTTGGGTTTTTTATCAAACTTTCTTGTATCCTCTTTAGTAAGCACTTTAAACTCTGACGTTTTTTCAATTTTACTTAAACGACTTAAAAGTTCTGAAGGCAAACTGGTGAGTTTTCTTTGTTTCATATCTATTATTCCACCCATAATTTCACAGGTAGCAATGTTTTTCCCTTGAGAATCATATAAGTTATGAACAAACTCAAAATACATACCGTCTTCTGAGAGGCCTTTTAATTCAAGTGAAACAGTTATGGGTTTGCCAACAAAAACCTCTTTGAAATAATATATGTGTTCATAGAAAACAACAGGACCAATATTGTGTCGTAACATTTCTTGCTGTCCCATTCCGTTTTCCATAAAAAAGCCCATTCGAGTATGGCTCATAAAATTTATATAGGCACTGTTTGCAAGATGCCTGTTTGCGTCGATGTCACTCCATCTAATTTCAAATTCTTTGGTGTACATTGCACTAATTTTTTACAAACTTACACATTTTTACTGTGCGTGCATAGTATTTTTGACTAAATTTGCTTTTGATTTATGCCAGTTATTCGCCCTTCATACAAGCCTCCTGTTCTGTTTCAAAACGGGCACTTTTCAACTATTTATTCTTCAAAACTGCGGGTTGTACCTCGAGTAAAACAAAGTAGGGAACGACTCACATTAGCTGATGGTGATTTTATGGATTTGGACTGGAGTTACAGCAATAAACCTTCAAATAAACTAATTGTTCTATTGCACGGTTTGGAGGGTAATGCCCAGCGAACCTATATTATAGGGGCTGCCAGTCATTCAAACAACAATGGATGGGATACTGTTGCTGTAAACTTTAGAGGTTGTAGCGGAGAGCCAAACAGTCTTTTTAGATCATATACAGCCGGCACAACTGACGATCTTGAGGAAGTCATCACACATATTTTAGAAAAGGATTGTTATGATAAAATTGTATTAAACGGTTTTAGTCTTGGAGGTAATCTAATGCTTAAGTATTTGGGTGAACAAAAATCAATTCCAAAAGAAATTAAAAAAGCAGTCGCTGTCTCAACTCCACTATCTTTGGAAAAATCTCTTAACGAACTCAATAAAAGACACAATTTTATTTATAGCACTTATTTTTTAATAGGTCTAAAAAAAAGTTATAAAGAAAAAGTAAAGCTGTTTCCAGATCAAGCCTCAAGAGAAGATTTAAAAAAGATTAAGTCACTTCTGGATTTTGATAATGTCTATACATCAAAAGCGCACGGCTTTGAAGATGCTTTTGATTACTATGAAAAAAACAGTAGCTTACCGTTTTTACCCAAAATTAAGATTCCCGTTTTATTGTTGCAGGCCCAAAATGATAGTTTTTTATCTCCTTTTTGTTTCCCGGTTGAATTAGCAAAAATACAGAATAACATTTTTCTGGAAATGCCTAAATATGGTGGACACGTTGGGTTTTACAATAAAAATAATGTGTATTATAATGAGCAAAGAGCTATTGAATTTGCTGAAAATGTTTGATTAAAATTATTCACTCGTTACAAATTCCAAGCTCTCATCAAGCATTAATTGAAACTGTTGTGGTAACTGGCCTTCAGTCCAAGGGTGTTTCACATTAAAAACGTGGTCAGCATTTTGAACAATTACCAGTTTACTTTGTTGACTCCATTTGTGAACCTTTTTTGCTTCTTCTAGGTTTACAGTGGGGTCATTGGTGCCGTGAATGATTAGATGGGGCTTGTTTAAAGATTTTGATGCATTTTCAACAGACAGACGGTCTTCATTTTTTAAGACATCTTCTGCAAGTTGATAATAAAGGGGCATTTGTTGTTTTGTGCGACTGTTTTCAACATAAATAACACCTGTTTTCTTCCAATACTCCAACGTTTCATTGTCTATAAACCGAGCACTAAAGTCTGAAACCCCTGCCAGTGAAATAACTTTATCAATTCTGGGGTCTTCTTTGGCTTTGATAATGATAATACCACTCCCACGGCTGTGAGCCATAAGAGTTATTTGGTTTTCTATAGATAAATTTTCATACTCATTTTGGTTTTCTACCCAATTAATGACACATTCCAGGTCATCGAGTTCTTTGGTAAAGTTATTATTTCCAAACGCTTCCAAATCCGGAAAATCAATGGGTTGATTTACTGTGCCGCCATTGTGAGAGAAATTAAACTTCAGGAAATTGATGCCGTGTTCAGCAAAATGTTCCGCTAGAATATCGTTCGTTCCCCAATCTTTAAAGCCCTTGAAACCGTGACAGTAAATGACTGTTTTTTTTTGAAGCGATTTTTGGGGCAAAAAAACATCAACCAAAATAGGTTTATTATGTTTTCCTTCTAGAATAATATTTTTAGTAATAGTCATTTTTTGGCAGTTCTTTTTCTGTGAATGGAATCTCGGGATTGCAAATTTCAATGATCAAATTTGATAGTTGTTCTTTAAATGAGGAAAGCATTTCTGGTGAAATACTACTTTCTCCTTTGCCTCTGGGACTTTCTTTTTTTGTGAATGGTAAAAAGCCTTCATTGAGGTTTTTAAATGAAATGATACCCACCTTGGTCATTTTATTTTGTATAGAATTGGATGTCATAAGTGCATAAGTAAGCACCTGTATTTTTTTGCTGTGTTTGTAGTCTGTTATGAGCTCCTCCCAGTCGATAAGATTGAGATCAGATTGTGTTACTCTCCCGGTTTTATAATCAATAATTCTGGTAATTTCATTAAAGGTATCTATGCGATCAACCATACCTCTTAATTTTACTGGAAAATCAAGTTCCGGAATATGTAATTGCACCTCCATCAAACTTTCAATTTGAGTAATGATTATTTTATTATCTTTTTCAATTAGATTTATTTCTTGCTTTAAAAAGCTATGAACATAGCGTTTTGCAATTTCAAAAATGATATGATTTTTCCCGGTTTTTATATTCCCTTCTTTATATGTTTTTTCAAATTGTTGACTCACCATAGTATCTACTCTGCTAGCTATTAACTTTAAAATATCACTAGTCAAAATGGTATTTATATATGGAACAAAAAGGTGTTGTAAGGTATCATGAACAATAGTTCCCAGAGTGTTTGCGGCTATGGTTTCTTCAATTTCATCAAGTTCTTTTATATCTAAAATATAGCGATTATAAAAATCTATTGGGTTTCTAATATAAGTGGTCAAAGCTGAAGGTGAAAATCCATACCCTGCCAGCTCTTTTATTTTATTAATTACTTGAGGTGTTTTTTTTACCTCTTTGAGTTCTTTTTTCGGAACGGATATGTTTGGAGAAAAAACATTTTCTGTTACATGATGTGTTACCGGACTCTCATGAATAATTTGCAATAGAAGCCTGCTTTTTTCTCCTGCCTGAATGCCAGAAGTGTGGCTGTTGTATAATAAGTCTACAGACGATGCCCTATGCAATAGACTATAAAAATGATAGGTATACACGGCATCTTTTTCTGTCTGGGTGGGCAATTGGTATTCTTTTTTCAAGTCATACGTAATGAAGGATTTATTACTTTTTCCAGCCGGAAGTATTCCCTCATTTACAGAAACTAAAATAATTTTATCAAAATCCAATGAGCGTGTTTCAAGCAATCCCATTATTTGAAGGCCTTTGTAAGGTTCCCCCCTGAAGTCAAGAGATGTGATTGAAGTGATTTCGAAAAATAATGAATAGAGCGTATTTGTGGTTTTGATAAAGTTGTATCTTTCGTTAAGGGTATATAATTTATTCCATACCTCGTGAAGCTTATAAAGAGTTTCTAGTAAAATTGGGTTTTGTTCAGCAATTTCCTTTAGACGAAGGAGTAGGTTTTTTGCGTTTTTGATGAGGGTACTCACCTGTTGATTTGAACTAGAAAACAACCATTCAACATATTCTGATTCTTCTGTTATTGCAACTGATTTAAGCATTTCATAACTAATTATAGTCAAATTGCGCTGTAATACCATTTGCTCAATCTTTATGGAACTTTCAGGAAATAGCAATCTCCCCAAAGGGTGATTGATGAGTTGCAGCGTTTCTTTGTAATAAAAAACTGATTGATTGTCTTTATGAAGTTTAAAAAATAGTTCAAAAAAAGATGTTGCAGGCATCGATTTGAGGGGAAATCCCATCGTTATATTAACTGTTTTGATATTTTGAGGTAATGAATTCAAAACAGGCAGCAACAAAGTCTCATCTGCAAGTACCAATGCGGTTTTTTCTAAATCGTCTACTGGAATTGATTCAAGTAATTTTGAAACACATTTAACCTGACCAATGTTTCCTGAGCATTGGGTAATGTTTATATTTTTGGGTTGAGAGTAATGGTTTGATATGTATTTGAAAGTATTTGTTTTGTAATATTTCCATGTGTTTTTAATCTCCCTAAGAAAAAGTGAAGCGCTATGATAAGATTTGTCCATAAAATATCCATCAGCATCCCAAAAAACTTCAGTATTTCCGGCTTCAAGTAATTCTTTGATAATTATCTCCTCGGCTTTGTTTAGGGCATTAAAACCTATAAAAACATGTTTTTTATGTTTTTGAGCATCACAATAATACTCCATGTTTTTTGCTGCTTGGCGATATACATATCCTTGATGAGCTTTCCCATTTTGATAGGTGTTTTTTGTGAATTCAAAATAGAGCTCAGAAAGGGAATTCCAAAAAGAAAGATAATTTTGAATAAGTGGAGTTTGTTGTTCATTGACATACCAATGCTCCATTTCCTGAATATCACTTAGGTAATTAAAAAACTTATTTCTATCAATCAGATTTCTGTCAATTTCATTAAAATCATCCAGCACGACAGATGCCCAGCTTGAAAAGCTTTCAAAGGATTCCTTTTCTTTAATAGATTCAATTTTTAAGTATGCATCATAAAACTCAAAGAGGAGTTCAATTGAAGAAGCTATTTTTAGATCTGATATGGTTTCTATAAATGCTTCAATGCTGAGGATTTGAGGTGAAAATTGTGTGGTTTTATTTTGAGATATAAGTTCCTTCTTAAGAAAGGTACAGGCGCGCCTGCTGGGTAAAACAAATATATAAGATTGGAGATCCTCTTGTGCACTAAGTATTTCTGAAACGATTTCTTCAAGATATGTTATCATTTCATAAAAATAAGAAACGCCTCCGAAATATCAGAGGCGTTCTTTATTTATTTAATAAGATGTGTTTAAAAAATATTATTTATCTAAAGAAATTTCAACACGTCTGTTTTGTTGTCTTCCTGCTGCTGTATTGTTTGGTGCAATAGGTCTATCAGGACCATATCCTTCAGATGATAGTCTGTTTCTATCCATACCTATTGTAGTTAAATAATCAAGTACAGATGCTGCTCTCGCCTTAGAAAGTCTTTGGTTAAGAGCTAAGCTTCCTGTGCTATCTGTGTGACCTTCAATATGGAATTTAGCTGTTGGATATTCTCTCATAATGTCAACAATACTTTGAAGTGCTGCAAAAGATTCTTGTCTAATGGTTGATTTACCAACGTCAAACAAAATAGTTTTAGAGAACTCATTAAGTTGTTTGATAACTTCAGTATCAACTTCTGGACACCCTTTGTTTGCAACAGTTCCAGGTAAATCTGGACACTGATCTAAATGATCTGGAACACCATCACCATCTCTATCTGGCCAAGGACAACCATTGTTTTCTTTTGGTCCGGCAACCTCAGGACACTCATCTTGAGGATCTGCAATACCATCACCGTCTGTATCTGGACATCCGTTGAATTGAGCTAAACCAGGTACGGTAGGACACTCATCTAAGTGATCTGGAACACCATCTCCATCTGTGTCAGGACATCCATTAAATTCTGGAAGGCCGGCTTCAAAAGGACATTCGTCTAAATGATCTGGAATTCCATCTCCATCTGTGTCAGGACATCCATTGAATTCAGGAAGACCTGGAGTATCTGGACACTCATCATCCTTATCTGCAATACCATCACCATCACGATCTTTCATTCCAAACTGGAATAGAACACCTGCTGAATGTTGGAAGTGTTTGATACCATAACTATCTTCAAAAGAATGCTTGTATGTTGATTGAAGGTTTATTGCTATTGACTCAGAAAACCAGATTTTTAAACCCAAAAGTGCGTTTGCGGTTCCAAAGCCAATATCATCAACCCAAGTATAACCACCACCAATACCTAGTTGTGGATCAAACCAAGAGCTATTGAAAGCATTTTTGAAACTGTATTTTACTTCACCGTCTGCTGCGTAATAAGTAAAATCTTTCGTGGTACCTAGGCCGATATCACTAACCTTAAGGTCTCCCAATTTACTTATTCTGTTAACAGAACCAGCTGCTGTGAAAACAAATCCACTACCCATATATCTTGAGATAGCTAATCTTGAGACTGAGGGTAAAATGTTCCAATGGTCGTTCACATTGAAAAACTCATCAAAAATTTCTCCTCTTAAGGCTGCAGGGATTCTGTCATCCTCTTCGCCAACTGGAAAAACATCAACCGCATTCATGCCTAATTCTACGGCCCAAGGGTTGTTTTCGTCTTGTGCAACTGCATTACTGATTCCAAAGAACAGAATGGATGCTACTAAAAATCTGCTAAGATGTTTCATATTCAATAATTTAAATTTTAAGTGTTAATTGAAGCAAAAGTAAGTTGTTAAAATTTATTAACAAAACCAAATCTACTAAATTTTTTAAAAATATAACTAATATTTCTTCAAATTATCTTTATTAGGGTATAATTCCCAACTCCTTGCCCACTTTAGAAAATGCAGTTAAAGCACTGTCAATATGCCTTTTAGTGTGAGAGGCTGAAAGTTGAACCCTAATTCTAGCCTTCCCTTTTGGCACTACAGGATAAAAGAATCCAATAACATAAATACCCTCCTCTAATAGTCTATCTGCCATATTTTGAGATAGTTGAGCATCATATAGCATCACCGGCACTATTGCAGAATCACCATCAATAATATCAAAACCAGCGTTTTGCATTCCTTTTTTGAAATAGGCGGTGTTTTCAGCTAATCTATCTCTTAAAGTGGTGTCTTTTTCTAAAAGCTCAAATACTTTAATAGATGCACCCACAATAGCTGGAGCCAATGAGTTTGAAAATAAATAGGGCCTAGAGCGTTGTCTCAACATCTCAATAATTTCTTTTTTCCCTGTTGTATAACCTCCCATCGCACCTCCTAGAGCCTTGCCAAGTGTTCCGGTTATTATATCAATGCGACCCATCACGCCTTTTTCTTCAAGGGTTCCTCTACCTGTTTCACCAATAAATCCGGCAGCATGGCATTCATCAATCATAACCAATGAATCATATTTTTCTGCTAAATCACATATTTTATCTAATGGTGCTAACAAACCATCCATAGAAAAAACACCATCTGTTACTATAATCTTAAAACGCGCACCTTTTTTATTAGCTTCAATAAGTTGATTTTCAAGATCCTGCATATTGTTATTCTCATATCTATAACGTGCTGCTTTACAAAGCCTTACTCCGTCAATGATTGAAGCGTGATTCAAAGAATCTGAAATGATAGCGTCTTCAGGGCCCAATAGAGGTTCAAAAACTCCACCATTTGCATCAAATGCTGCGGCATATAATATGGTGTCTTCAGTATTATAAAAGGATGCTATTTTCGCTTCAAGTTTTTTATGTATATCCTGAGTGCCACAAATAAATCGCACTGATGACATTCCAAAACCGTGAGTGTCCATAGTGTCTTTTGCTGCCTGAATGACTTCCTTATTTGAAGAAAGTCCCAGATAATTGTTTGAACAAAAATTAATTACTTCCTGACCTGTTGCTATTTTTATAACTGCATCTTGTGCTGATGTAATAATGCGTTCTTTCTTAAAAAGACCGTTGTCTTTAATTTCCTGGAGTTCATTTTCGAGATGCTCTTTTATGTTTCCGTACATTTTTTTAATTTTTACAAAGGTATTTATTTTTATGAAGTAGTACTTACTTGAAGTACCTCAACTTCATCGTTAATATATACAATTAATTTTTCTTTGATTTGAAAACCCATATCTAATAAGGTGTTTCCATAAATATCAATTTGCTTGATGTGTTTGGGACTTTTAGCTCCTGTTTTATAATCTATAATGCTTACTGTATTTTTTGAAATAAAGTTTATTCTATCGGGCCTAAGGCTTTGGTTGTCTTTAGTAAAAATTTCTATTTCATTTTCGGCTATTGCTTCTTCATTATAGTAAATAGATAATTGTGGATGTTTTAATAAATCCCTAATTAAATTACTTAATAAGTCTGATTGTTCATGAGATATTACGCCTTGATCTATTGAAACATTTAATGCATTATCAAGATCTGAAGCCTGCTTTATTTTTGACAATAAGTCGTGTATAAGGTCGCCTTTTTGAATAGCTTTTTCTTTTTGAGTATCCCATAGAGAGGATTTATGAGTAGCAATTTGTAAGGTTTTAATATAAGGGGTTGTTTCTATAAATTTGTCAAAAGAAATAGTATGAGTTGGTGAGGCTTCGAACTCAGTCATTTTAGGTCTAACAGGGCTCCCAAAGTCATAAAATTCCTTAGTTTCCTCCCACAAATTGATATTTTTCAAATAATTGCAAAACAGACTAGTTGTTGTATTTTCTTTGGTACTGTTCTTTTTATTTGAAACGATAAAGAGTTGCTCAGCAGCCCTTGTCATTGCGACATATACAATATTTAGGACATCGAGTTCAGATTTTTTAGCGTGTGCTTCGTAAAAGGCATTTCCCAAATCACCAAAATTTTTCATTTTCTTACTTACAGGAATTAACATTTCTGAAAACCCTGAAAACTGACTTTCTTCCAGTGGAAACCAGAGCTTATCTTTCTTGAAATCATGAATCTCATCATCAGCATAAGGGTAGATTACCACAGGGTACTCGAGTCCTTTTGCCTTGTGAATTGTCATGATTTTAATAGCATCCAAGTCACTTGACATATCAACGCTGCTATTTTTCTTTTTGGCTTCCCAAAACTCAAGAAAATCATTTATCGTTGTACTTTCTGACTCTGAAAATTCAAAAACCAATTCTAAAAAGGACTGCACATAGGCAACCCGATTTTCTGAAAGTGAAAAGCTATGACATATTGTTTCACAGAGATCATAAAGTGGAGTTATTGTTGGAGTATGAAAATTAAAGTGAACTTCATACCTTCTTAAAGCCTTTTCAAATACAGTTTTTGAAAGTGGTAAAAATTCTTCTATGAAATTGTGTAAGGGCTTTTCTATGTTTAAATGGGAGTGTAAAAAATACAAGATATTGGCTTTTGATTTTTTATCATCAAAATTTTGAATAACTTTTAAAACATCCAAAATGAATTGAATTTCAGGAGCACTTTCTAACAACAATGCTTCAGATGAAATAACATCCAATTGATGGTTTGACAAAAACTCAGCAAGGGTTACTCCCTGTTTGTTTTTTCTAACCAAAATACAAATTTCCTTTTTTGAATACCCTTTTGATAGTTGATTAGTGATTATTTCCAAAACCCGAAGTGGATAAAGTTCATCACTTTCTATATTATTTTTAGCATCTATAAATGAGATTGAAACAAAACCCCCTTTTTTGTTGGTCATACTTTGTGCGTTTCCAACTGTATATAGTTCTTTATGGTGTTCAGATCCAAAATAGTTTGATACATACGTAAAAAAGGAGTTGTTAAATTGAATTATTTCATCATAACTCCTAAAGTTTGTATCCAAATTTTTGACCTCTTTTGAAGCAGCCGGAAATGGGTTAAAATTGTCATACAAGCTAATAAATTGATCAGGGTCTCCTCCCCGCCATCTGTATATAGATTGTTTGGCGTCTCCAACCAGCATAAGACTTCCGGCTTTGTTTTTGGAATCAGATTGAGATAGGGCGTTCTCAATTAAAGGGGCTAAATTTTGCCACTGCAACTGAGAGGTGTCCTGAAATTCATCTACAAAATAGTGTTTGTATTTTTCACCCAACCGCTCATAGATAAAAGGTGCCGGCTGTTGTTTAATTTCCTTATTGATTCGCAGATTAAATTCTGAAATGGGAAGTATGTTTTTCTCTTCTTGAAGACTCAGGTATTCTCTTTGAATTGCATTAATCAAAGAAAGGGCGTTTACATTTCGTGAAAGTGTTTCTACAAATTCCAGTTGATAAATCAAAGTTTTAGATTTGTGAAACATCGCAACAATTTGTTGACTTAATTGATCAAGCGTTTTCTTGATCTCATCGGTCACCCTTTGAGGATATAGCGCTGAATCTCCTAAAGTATCATGCCATTTAGGAGGTTTTGAAATGTCTATATTCTTGTCTTTAATTTTTTTGAAATAAGCTGGCAAATATTTTCCATTAAAGTCTGTTTCCTGGAGATTGTTTTTTGTCAATAAATCAAAAAAATCTTTTACTAATGATATTAGCTCCTTTTCTATTTGTTGTTTTTTATTTGAAAGTTGTGATTTGAGGTTTTTAAAATCGGCGAGTGTTTTGTCTTTTAGCTTTTCAGTATGCGGTATTTCATTTTCACTGTATAAAAGCTTTCCTATCTTTCTTAAGTCTGAGGAAATGTCCCAACTTTTATCTTCTGCTACTTTTTCAAAACTAAAATCTAAGATGATTGTGGTTAAATCTTTGTCAATTCCCACTTTTGAGATTAGTTTATCAACAGCTTCTGCCATTAAGTTTTCCAGATCAAGATGGACTTCAAAGTTTGTGGGTAATTTTAAGTCCCTCGCAAAGGTGCGAATAAGACGATGATTAAACCTGTCAATAGTTTCTACATCAAAGCTACTAAAGTTGTGTAATATATAATTAACAGCATTTTTAGCTCTATTATGAACTTCTGTGGGTTTGAGTTGTGTTTCTTCGCAAACCAATGAAAACAAAACGGTCTGATTTTCCAAAATATTTTCTTTAGAAAATGCAAAGAGATTTTCCAAAATTCTTTCCTTCATTTCACCCACAGCTTTGTTTGTAAAAGTGATGGCAAGAATGTGTTTAAAAAAATCAGCTTTATTTGAAGAAATTAGTTTGGTTAAATACGCCTTGACAAGAGTAAATGTCTTGCCAGAGCCGGCAGAAGCATTGTAGATTGTGAATGATGGAGATTTGTTCAAAATAATTTTTTACTAAGATAAGAACATAAGAACAAATTTTTCAAAAGTATCATCTTTTTTAATAGTATCATTTGTTCTTTATAGAAACTATAACAGAAAATTAAATCGATTCTTTGTAAATTTGAGAATTAGTAACAATTAAAACAAAAATTATGTCATTTGAACTACCAAAACTAAAATATGCATATGAAGCTCTTGAGCCTCATATCGATGCGAGAACAATGGAAATACACCACGGCAAACATCATGCCGGTTATACTTCAAAGCTTAATGATGCCATAAATGGCACAGACATGGAGGGAAAAACCATCGAAAACATATTGATAAATCTGGATATGAAAAACAAAGCCGTTAGAAATAATGGTGGAGGTTTTTACAACCACAGACTTTTTTGGAATGTGATGTCCCCCAATGGTGGAGGCAAGCCTCAAGGAGAACTTGCAAAGGCTATTGACGCTTCTTTTGGAAGTTTTGAAGCCTTTAAGGATGCTTTCTCAACCGCAGCTGCAACTCAGTTTGGCTCTGGTTGGGCTTGGTTATGTGTTCATGAAGGAGGTAAAGTTGAAGTTTGTGGAACTCCCAATCAAGACAATCCATTAATGCCCGGAGTGGGCTGTGGAGGAACTCCTATTCTAGGAATTGATGTATGGGAACACGCTTATTATCTTAACTATCAAAACAGAAGACCCGATTATATCAATGCTTTTTTTAATGTGATTGATTGGGAAGAGGTTGGAGCTCAATATGCTCAAAACAAATAAGAAAATCTAACATATTGAAAATAAAAAAGGGGAAACAATTGTTTCCCCTTTTTTGCCCCAAATTTACCATAAACTTAACCTACTTATGCTATGGTGAATCAAATATACAAGAGTGCATTCAACTTTTACATGTTTTTAGATTAAAAGCAACAAAACTCGTTTAAAGTCTAAAATCTAGAAGTTTTTGTAGGGATTTTAAATTTTGACATCCCTTTCTTTACGGAGGTATTAAAAATAAAAAAAGGTAAACTAGCGTTTACCTTTTTTTGCCCCAAATCTACCATGAACTTAACCTACTTATGCTATGGTATAGTCAAATATATTTCAAATAATCATATTAGTAACTTACAAAATTATATTTTAGATAAAAAACTGATATTGTCGATTAATGGTCAAATATTATAGGTATTTTGTAAGAAATCAAATGTGTTAATACGCTCTTTCACTATTTCCCTCATAGAAATTGATGAATGCTTTATTAACAACTCTGTTTCCTCCAGAGGTAGGATAATTTCCTGTGAAATACCAATCCCCCAAGTTTTTTGGACAGGCTTTATGAAGATTATCAACAGTTTGGAAGATTAATTTCACATCGGCTTTTATATCTTCATTACTAAGAAGCACTGCAATTTTATCTGAAATTTCTTGATCACTAAAGGGTTCATAAATTTCTTTTACAAAATTCTTCACCTCATTGTCCTTAAGTTGTTCTTGTGACTTACATTTATTATAAACATCTTCTATGATTCCTTCTCTTCCGGTTTGTTTTAGTAATGCTAGAGTAGCTTCAAAGGCTATCAAATTTTCAAGCCTTGCCATATCTATTCCATAGCAATCAGGATATCTTATTTGTGGCGCAGAGGATACTACAACAATTTGTTTTGGATTGAGACGGTCTAATATTTTAAGTATACTTTTCTTTAGTGTGGTACCTCTTACAATACTGTCATCTATAATAACAAGATTGTCTTCGGGTTGTATAACACCATAAGTTACATCATAAACGTGCGCAACGAGATCATCTCTGCTGCTGTCTTCTGTTATGAAGGTTCTAAGCTTGACGTCTTTAATAGCAATCTTTTCAGTGCGTAATTTATAGGATTGTATTTCTTCAAGTTTTTCTTTTGTAAGATTGCCTTGTTCTTTTAAAATGGCTTCATTTTTTTGCTTGTTAAGCTCATCCTGAGCTGCCTCAACCATCCCATAAAAAGAAGTTTCAGCAGTGTTTGGTATATATGAAAAAACTGTATTTCTTGTATCATATTTAATAGCCTCTAAAACTTTGGGCATTAATAGGCGCCCCAATTCTTTTCGCTCAAGATAAATCTCAGCGTCGCTGCCTCTTGAAAAATAGATGCGCTCAAAGGAACAGGATTTTCGCTCAAGGGGCTCCAAAACCTGTTCAATTGAAAAATCACCTGACTTTTTTACAATTAAAGCACAACCGGGATCAAGCTCTTTCACGCTCTCAAAGGGGACATTAAAAACCGTTTGTATAACAGGACGTTCTGAAGCAACCACAACTACTTCATCATCTTTGTAAAAGTATGTGGGTCTTATTCCCGCAGGATCTCTTAAAACAAATGAATCGCCATGTCCCAAAAGTCCAGCCATTGCATAACCTCCATCCCAGTCTCTTGATGATTTCTTGAGAATTTTAGCTATATTAAGTTTTTTTGCTATATAAGGAGAGGCTTCTACTTTTGTCAACCCTTTTGACTTTGCCTTTTTATAAAGTTTAGATACAGCGTCATCAAGGAAGTGTCCTATTTTTTCCATCACAGTAATAGTATCTGCTTTTTCCTTTGGGTGCATCCCAAGGTCAAGAAGATTGTTAAATAATTCTGTGGTGTTTGTCATATTAAAGTTTCCGGCAATAATTAAATTGCGATGCATCCAGTTATTCTGACGCAGAAAAGGATGTACATTTTCAACACTGTTTTTGCCAAAGGTTCCATAACGCACATGTCCCAGTAAAAGTTCGCCAATAAAAGGCATATTCTTTTTTTGGGCTGCTACATCATTAATATAGTCTGGGTTCTCTGTAAAATAGGCGTTGATTTCACTATTGATATAATTAAAAATATCCTGTATGGGTTGTTGCGCATTGGAGCGTTTTCTACTTATATATCTGCTTCCAGGATCGACATCCAGCTTAATACTAGCAAACCCGGCGCCGTCTTGCCCACGGTTATGTTGCTTTTCCATCATTAGGTACATTTTATTTACCCCATAAAATGCAGTACCATATTTTTCATGATAATATTCAAGTGGCTTGAGAAGTCTTATAAGTGCAATACCGCACTCGTGTTTTAATTCATCACTCATAAAGGCAATTGTTGTTGTATAATGATAATTAAAAAACGCTCCAAAACTAAGGAGCGTGTGTTTATGTTAATTCTATTTCAAATTGGGTTAAATTTTTAAACTGATGCAAACGTTTTTGTAATTGTTGCTGCGTAAGTGTTTGCATGCGCTCAGTTCCAAATTTCTCAACACAAAAGGATGCTAAAGTTGATCCATAAATCACGGCATTTTTCATGTTATCAAAGCTAAAGTCTTTTGATTTTGATAAAAATCCGGCAAAACCACCAGCAAAAGTGTCTCCCGCACCGGTTGGATCAAATACTTCTTCAAGAGGAAGTGCAGGAGCAAAAAATATTTGTTCTTTATGAAATAATAATGCCCCGTGTTCTCCTTTTTTAATTACAATGTATTTAGGCCCCATTTGCTGAATTTTTCTGGCGGCAACTACCAATGAGTATTCGCCGGTAAGTTGTCTGGCTTCTTCATCATTGATGGTAATCACATCTACTTTTGCAATGACTTCTTTAAGTAAGTCCAACGTATTATCCATCCAAAAATTCATAGTATCAAGAATAATCAATTTAGGACGTGTTGCCATTTGTTCTATCACACTGAGCTGCACTGCGGGGTGAAGATTTCCAAGCATCACAATTTCAGCGTCTTTAAAGTTTTCAGGCACTTTCGGATTGAAATCTGCCAAAACATTGAGCTGTGTATCTAAAGTATCTCTTGAATTGAGGTCATTTTTATATTTCCCACTCCAGAAAAAAGTCTTACCGCTTTCAACGATTTCAAGGGCTGAAATGTCGATATTTCGCTGTTCAAATAAGTCTAGATATTTTCTGGGAAAATCACCGCCCACTACAGATACAATTGCAGCTTCTGCTTGAAATTGTG
>JANSXN010000001.1 GCA_024742935.1 Flavobacteriaceae bacterium | reverse complement strand
GATGGATGTGCGCGGGTATGTCATTCACCTACAGCACTGGGAATGCAAAGAACTTTTGGGACCGGTGCAGCCACAAACTCTATAGATGATATCAAAGATACCAATTGCATACTTGTGATTGGCGCAAATCCCACTGATGCACATCCGGTGACGGGAGCAAAAATGAAACAGTTTGCTATGAAAACCGGAAATGTGTCCATCGTCATTGACCCCCGACGCACAGAATTGGCAAAATATGCCACCTATCACATCCCGCTAAGACCCGGTACCAATGTTGCCGTGCTTAATATGATGATGTATTATATCATTGAAGAAGGTCTCGTCGATACCTCATTTATTGAAACGCGCACAGAGGGTTATGATGACTTCATTGAGGAAATAAAGGCAATAGATTTAGACCATATTGAACAGGTAAGTGGAGTTGATAGAAATCTTGTAAAAGAAGCTGCAATTGCTTACGCGAAAGCACCTAACGCGATGTCATTTCACGGTTTAGGAGTTACCGAACACTCTCAGGGCACATTCACTGTGATGCAGATTGCTGATTTAGCCTTACTAACCGGAAATATTGGTAGAAGAGGCGTGGGCGTAAATCCGTTGCGCGGTCAAAACAACGTGCAAGGCAGTGCAGATATGGGTGTTCAGCCGCATCAAGGTGCCGGATATTTAGACATTACAAAACCTGAAGTTAATAAACTTTACAACACATTTTATGGTGTTGATGTCCCCAGCCACATTGGCTATAAAATTCCTGAAATGTTTGATGCGGCACTCAAGGGAAAACTCAAAGCCCTTTGGGTGATTGGTGAGGATATTGTTCAAACAGACCCCAACACACAAAAAGTGATTAATGCCCTGGAAAATACAGATTTAGTGATTGTTCAGGAATTGTTTATGACCGAAACAGCAAAATATGCTGATGTAGTTCTTCCCGGAGCATCCTTTTTAGAAAAGAGTGGCACGTTTACCAATGGTGAACGACGTGTTCAAGCGGTAAGACAAGTTGTAAAACCTGCAGGAATGGCAAAAGCAGACGGGCAAATTATTGTAGATATAATGAACCGAATGGGCTATCCACAACCTGATTATGACCCCAAAACAATGTTGGAAGAAATTTCGCAAATTGTTCCTTTCTTTGCAGGGATCACATGGGAAAATTTAGGCAAAAACGGAAAACAATGGCCGGTTGCAAAAGATGGAACAGACACTCAAATTCTTCACAAGGAAACCTTTAAAATAGGTAAAGGTCAATTTATTTTTAAACCCTGGCGCGAAACCCAGGAATTGGTTGAAAACGCAAAAGACTATCCATACATACTTACCACAAACCGAGAGCTGGAGCATTACAATTGTGGCGCAATGACACGCAGAACATCCAATGAAGAACTACTGGGAGATGATTATTTGATGATACACCCGGCAGACGCCTCAGCACATTTTATTTCTGAAGGAGATTATGTTTGTGTGGAGTCACCCCGAGGAAAAGTGGATGTCAAAGCCCGAATCACTGACGAGGTTAAACAAGGAGTATTGAGCACGACCTTCCATTTTCCTGAAATAATGATTAATATGATTACCGGTGATGTACACGACTCTGAAGCCAAGTGCCCTGAATACAAAGTGGTTGCTGTGCGCATTAGAAAAAGCAAAGGAAAATTTAAGCAGCTGGCCGGGCAGGATTAAGTGATTTATTTTCAGAAATAAAATAGTTACTTTTTTAGAGCATCCCGGCTACAAAAACTTACGTTTTGTGTTGTGGAGAAGAATTTTTAATGATAACAGGTAACCAAAGGATGCCCTCTAAGTTTCGGGAGTGCGGTATCGGGGTGGATTCAATATATAATTATACTCCAACAATTTCCAAAGCATCATATCAAAACCCACTAAATGACAAAAGCCATCCGCCTCGAGAGGTGGATGGCTTTCTTGATAATAATTCGTTGCCGACTCATCTTGCGATGACAAGACAGGATCATTATGAGTCCTGTATCGTGAATTACCTCACTGGATTAAAACCGTCATTTAACGACCCCTAAGGGTATTTAAACTTGATTTTATCCTGACTCTTACATTCTCATACCAGAGCTGAATTTCGGAAAACCCAGATGATACTCAGGCAAACGGTAAAAGTCATCATAAAGTAAGACACTTTGTCAAAAAATACATTTTAATTTAGTGTTAACTGCTTCAAACTGTATTTTTAAATAAAACAACTCTTTGCCGACTCATCTTGCGATGACAAGACAGGATTATTACAGATCCTGTATCGTGAACTATTTTACGGACTTCAACTTAAAATTCCTAATCACCAATCCGAAAACCGGTTTTCAAAATTAAAGTTTTATCCACGCTTTTTTATTCTAGTGCCAAATCGGTAATCCTGAGATTTGAACTGGCATTTCAAGCAAATAAAAAAGTTTGACAAAGAACTTAAATTAAGATCAAAATGCCTTTTCAATTTAGTGTTAACTGCTTCGAATTGTAATTTTGATATTCAAATATAGTGTCTCCTTTTTAATATACAAATTTTTCAGGCTATTAGAAATCAACAACTTATTCACCGGGGTTATCAACAATAGTTCATAAAAAAAGCCTCGTATAACGAGGCCTCATTTTTGTTGATGATAAAGAAAAATTAACTTCTTTTTTCTTTAATTTTTGCTTTCTTACCGGTAAGTTCTCTGAAGTAGAAAATACGTTTTCTGCGAACACTACCTTTTTTATTGATTTCAATTTTTTGCAATGCCGGGAGGTTGATTGGGAAGATACGTTCTACACCAACATCTCCAGACATTTTTCTGATGGTAAAGGTTTGTGAAGAACCGGTTCCTCTTAACTGAATCACAACTCCTCTAAAGAACTGTGTTCTTGTTTTTTCACCTTCTCTAATTTCATAATATACCGTGATGGTATCACCGGCACTAAATTTTGGGAATTCTTTTTTGGAAACGAATTCGTCTTGTACAAATTTTACTAAATCTTCCATTGTTACTTATGTTGGAATTAAAATCAAAACAACATTCACGATTTTCGCCAGAGGTTGAAGTGATTGCATTTTTCAATGCGGGTGCAAATATAAATATTTAAATTTAATTTTATAGCCTTACTGAATAATTATTCGTTCAATAAATCAGGTCTTTTTTGTTGGGTTCGTTTGTAGGCTTCCTCTTCACGCCACTCTTCAATTTTTGGCGTGTTGCCACTCAATAAGATTTCAGGTACTTTCCAGCCTTTGTAGTCGGAAGGGCGTGTATAAATGGGCGGAGCCAGCAAATCATCTTGAAAGGAATCTGTCAATGCGCTTGACTCATTTCCCAACACACCGGGAATTAATCTGATGATGGTATCACATAAAACAGCCGCTCCCAGCTCACCACCACTCATTACATAATCGCCTATAGAAATTTCTTTGGTAATAAAATGGTCTCTCACTCGCTGATCAACTCCTTTGTAATGCCCACAGAGTATGATGAGGTTTTCCTTTAATGAAAGTTGATTTGCCATTCGTTGCTTTAAGGTTTCACCATCAGGAGTCATATAAATTACCTCGTCATAATCCCTTTCGCTTTTAAGCTTACTAATACATTTATCAATGGGTTCAATCATCATAACCATTCCGGCACCACCACCAAATTGATAATCATCCACCTGTTTGTAATTATCTGTAACATAATCTCTCAAATTATGCAGGTGAATTTCAACCAATCCTTTTTCGATGGCTCTTTTTAAAATGGAAGCATCAAAAGGACTTGTGAGTAATTCCGGTAAAACGGTGATGATGTCGATTCTCATGGGGTTTGGGTTTCAAGTTTCTGGCTTCGTCCACTGAAGATTTATGGTAGGGTGGTTTTAAATTTCTTTTTTTAGATTACAGCGTTCAATTGATTTCTTGGCTCTGTCTATAACATTGATGTCAAGCGAATCCAGAGCACATAGTCGATAATATGAAATGGCATCATCAAATTTTCCTTGTTGCTCAACCATGATTCCATATTCATTGTAAATGGTAGATTTTATAATTCCGGGTAAAGTTAGAGCTGTGTCAAGTAATTCTTTTAGTTCGTTATATTTTCCTAGTGTTGAAAGCAAAATTGCATAGTTATAGTAAGTTGCAGTATATAAAGGGCTTTTTTCAAGCGCTAATTTATATAGGGTTTCTCCTTTTTCAAGGTCCCTGAATTTGACTTCATATAAGTAGCCCAAGTGATTGTATGCTTTTCCAAAGTTTGGGTTCTCACTTATAATTTGATCTAGTTTTTTTGAAGCCTCTTCAAAAAAACCATCTTTGATGTCAAGATTTGCCTGGTTTAAGAGTTCTTCGTGTTTTGTTGCCTGGTCCATAGTGCCTAATTTTGGAAGTTATTGATGCAAATTTACCAATATAATCTTTGAAATTTTCAGATTGAATAAAAAACCACTTTAGAACAATCTAAAGTGGTTTTTACTTAAATTATAATATCTACTAATAATATGTATAACGTCTTACTTTTGCTATGTATTTTGCCAGACGAATGACTTGGTGGCTGTATCCATACTCGTTGTCATACCACACATAAAGAACAGCGTTTTTTCCTGCTTCATTGACAATGGTTGCATTACTGTCAAAAATTGCCGGTGCTGAAGTTCCCACAATATCACTTGAAACCAACTCATTGTTTAAAGAGTATTTTATTTGTTCAACGAGATCGCCTTCCAATGCATATTTTTTAATCGCCGAGTTGATACCTTCTTTTGAAGTTTCGGTTTTAAGTTCTAAATTCAAAACAACTAAAGAGCCGTTTGGCACAGGAACCCTTATGGCATTTGAGGTGAGTTTTCCTGCCAATTCCGGAAGGGCTTTCGCGACAGCGCTACCGGCACCGGTTTCGGTAATCACCATATTTAATGCTGCTGCACGGCCTCTGCGGTATTTGTTGTGCATATTGTCAACCAAGTTTTGGTCGTTGGTATAGGCGTGTATGGTTTCCAAATGACCTTGAACAATTCCAAAGGTATCTTCTATTGCTTTTAATACCGGTGTGATGGCATTGGTCGTACAGGAAGCTGCTGAAAAAATATCAACGTTGTCTGGATTGTATTCGTTTTGATTGACACCGTGAACTATATTTGGCACTCCTTTTCCGGGAGCAGTGAGCAACACTTTTGAAGCTCCTTTTGACTGAAGATGACGTCCCAATTGTTTTTCATCTCTGAAAGCTCCGGTATTATCTATAACCAATGCATCTTTAATTCCATATTTTGTATAATCAATTTCTTCAGGTGCGTTTGCTGAAATCATATGAACGGTGGTTCCGTTAATAATCAAGGCTTGGTTTTCTATATCAGTTTGAACAGTACCCATAAAGTCCCCATGAACAGAGTCATATTGTAGTAAAGAAGCTCTTTTTTCAAGGACACTTTGATCAACAGAACCACGAGTTACAATAGCTCTAAGTCGCAATTGACTTCCTTTTCCGGTTCTTGCCATTAATTCACGGGCGAGTAGCCTGCCAATGCGTCCAAAACCATAAAGCACCACGTCTTTTGGCTTTTTACTTTTCTCTTGAGAAGCATTTTTTAATTTATCTGAAACAAAAGCCAGCGCATCACTGTATTTATCATCTTCAAGGTGAAACTCATAAGTGAGTTTGCCTATATCGAGCTTTGCGGGTGGAAGGTCAAGCATTTTGATAGCCTGGGCAATTTCAACTGAATCAAATATAGAAATGGGTTTTTGAACAAATTCACCGGCATACTCGTGCAGGTTTAAAATTTCGCTCACATTTTTGTCAATCAGTTGATTTTTGAATAAGACGAGCTCGATGGATTTATCATACCAAAGGTCGCTTATAATTTTAATAAATTCTACCGAAGCACGTCTTCTATCGGCCTGAAAAGAAAGTTCTTTTTCATAAACTTCTTGATAACTCATAGCTGTGTTGTTAAAGGGTTAGGTGTGGATTTTATTTTAGTGCAAAATTAGTTATTTCAAACGTTTTAGTAAAGGATAATCATAAAAATAACTACCCCTTTGAAGTTTGATTTTCAAAGGGGTAGCTTCATTTAGTTTAGAATTGGAAATTATCTGAAAATAAAGGTGTTTGTTTCTCCTTTTTGATCGATAAACGTAATTTTAATGGGCGTGTTTGGACTTCTACTGTTCATAATTGATTTTACATCATCAATATCCTGAATGTTTTCATCGTTGATTTTTGTAATGACAATACCGGAAAGATTGTACTGTGCCATATCTCTTGACAGAGGGCGGGTAACAATCACGCCATTTTTTGCGCCAATGCTTTTGAGCTCTTCTTTATTGAGATTTTTCACTTCCAGACCCAGACTTTCTATCTCATAGGTTTCCAATTTCACAAGTGTTACGGGTATGATTCTCTCTTTCCCGTTACGCTCAATTAAAACGCTCACTATATCGTTAGGCCTTTTTGTGCTTAGGTAGCCCGATAAATCAGAAAATTTAGTGATTTTGATTTCGTCGAGTTTTTTAATGATATCTCCCTTTTTAATTCCGCCAAGGTCGGCACCACTTCCTTTTTCAACGTCAGCAATATAGACACCCTGAATTTTATCAACGCCCATTTCTTTTGCTTGGCTCGAATTTATGTTTAAAACCTGAATGCCTAAAATAGCTCTTTGTACATTCCCAAATTCGAGGATGTCCTCAACCACTTTTCGGGTAATGTTTGAAGGAACTGCAAATGAATAACCAATAAAGGCTCCTGTTTGAGAGCTAATAGCAGTGTTAATGCCAACAAGTTCGCCATTGGCATTTACCAGGGCGCCACCACTATTTCCGCGGTTTACAGCGGCATCAGTTTGAATAAACGATTGCGGATTTCCATCAAATTCGTTGAGGTTTCGTGCTTTGGCACTTACAATTCCGGCGGTGACCGTTGAGGTGAGATTAAAGGGGTTTCCCACTGCCAATACCCATTCTCCAACTTTTATTGCATTTGAATCAGCAAATGGAACATATGGCAAATTGTTTTCAGATTTTATTTTTAATAAAGCAATATCTGTTTTGGGGTCTGTTCCCATCAGCTCAGCATCATAAGATTGATTGTTATTGAGAACAACTTCGATTTCTGAAGCATTGTCAATCACATGGTTGTTTGTCACGATATAACCATCAGGACTAATGATGACACCACTCCCGGAGCCCACAATTTCGCGTTGTTGACCTCTTCCATACAGATATTCAAAAATATTTGTTGGAGCGGTGGCAGTCGTTCTGTTTTTGATGTGTACAACGGCGTGAACGGTTTTTTCTGCAGCGAATGTAAAATCAATATTTGTACCTTCAAGAAAGTTTGGGCTGTTGAAACTTGTGGGAATAATTGAAGAAGTTTCTGTCTGCAGATATGATGTAGAAGGGTTTTCTTCTATAAAATACTTATAGCCACCCAATGTAATCACTCCCGAAAATAGCGCGATGATAAATAAAGTTGCGATTTTTTTCATCTGTTTATATTTTTAATTGTTTGACTTTAATAACGTAAAATTAAAAGTTGTATTTATTCCAAAAATGCTTTTAACGAGTAATTAACAGCAAAAAAATTTTTAATACCCTTACCTTTGTATTTATGAACTTTTCGTTTTATAAATATCAGGGCACAGGGAACGATTTTGTCATAATAGACAATCGTCAATCATATTTTTCCAAAAATAATACCAAACTCATTGCACAAGTATGTGACCGAAAATTTGGCATAGGAGCTGACGGTTTGATTCTACTTGAAAACCATCCTACGCTGGATTTTAATATGGTTTATTACAATGCAGACGGGCATCAAAGCTCTATGTGTGGCAACGGTGGCAGATGTTTGGTTCATTTTGCAAACTTCCTGAATATAATAGAAAACAAAGCAGTTTTTGAAGCCATTGATGGCCTTCATACCGCAGAAATTGATAACGATATCGTTTCTTTAAAAATGAATGATGTTACCTTAGTAAAAATAGAAAAGGATCATACGTTTTTAAACACAGGTTCGCCACATCACGTGACTCTCTGTGAGTCCTTAGAACAACTTGATATCGAAACCGAAGGTGCAAAACTGCGCCACAACCTGTATGGAAAAGAAGGAGCCAATATCAATTTTGTAAAAAAGCTTGATGAAAATACCTTTGCTGTGCGAACTTACGAAAGAGGTGTTGAAGCAGAAACCCTTTCTTGTGGAACCGGTGTAACAGCTGTTGCCATAGCCATGCACGCTAATGGAAAATCTAGTTCAAATGAAATCAACTTAAAAACACCGGGAGGTAACTTAAAAGTGCAGTTCCAAAAGGAGGGAAGCCACTACACAAATATTTATTTAGTAGGACCTGCGGTGCAGGTTTTTAAAGGGGAATGGGAATGATTACAGGAAAAAAAATAAAATTAAGAGCCTTGGAGCCAAAGGATTTGGACTTTCTCTATGAAATTGAAAACAATACTTCATTTTGGGAATATGGTACAACCCAAACGCCCCTTTCAAGATTTGTTCTCAAGCAATATCTCGACAACGCCCTTCGTGATATTTATGAAGTCAAACAACTGCGGCTTGTAATCACAAACCTGGAGGATGCTATGCTTGGACTTATTGACCTGTATGATTTTGATCCCAAAAACAAAAGAGTGGGTGTAGCCATAATCATTACCGAAGAAAAAAACAGGGGCAAAGGGTTTGCATTGGAAGCCATCAATTTACTTTGTGACTATGCCTTTTCTCAACTGGCTGTTCACCAAGTATATGCAAACATAGGTGAAGACAATACAAAAAGTATGGCACTGTTTGAAAAAGCAGGTTTCAAAAGAGCCGGGTTAAAAAAAGATTGGAATTTTTATGCCGGGACGTTCAAAGACGAAGTGTTGTTTCAAAAGTTTAATAAATAAATACAAAAAATATCTTATCAAGTGTTCCTTAAATTTCTAAAAAAGCACAAGTCCAATCTCATTTTTGGCGTATTTATTCTTTTGTTGATTATTCCGCAAACGCGAATGCCTATTCAGGTTTTTGTACAGCGTCTCATTGCTTTTAGCCCTTCAACCATTTCTGAAGAGAAAAGAGAAATCATGCACGATTATTCCTGGAAACTTAGGGAACTTAACGCTGCCAATACGAACCTAGAAGCAGCAAAAAATGAAGTGATTATTATCAATCTTTGGGCAACCTGGTGTCCGCCTTGTGTGGCTGAAATGCCTTCTTTTCAGGCACTTTATGAAGATTATGGTGATCGGGTGGCTTTTTATTTCGTTTCAAACGAAAAAAGTGAAATCATCAATCGGTTTATGGAAAAACATAATTATACATTTCCAATTTATCAAGCCCTTGAAGAAGCTCCCGCTAAATTAAATTCGAATGCGCTGCCCACTACGTATGTGATAGACAAAAAGGGTGAAATCTTGATTAAAAAAACCGGAGTCGCCGATTGGAATAGCCGCAAGTTGAGAGAGCTACTCGATAAATTACTTTCCGAAGAAATTTAACTGAAAATAATTAACCGCTTGTCTATTTTAAGTTCATTAAAACCCATTTTCTTTTGAATCCATTGCAGTGACTTTTCTGTATAAAAGATTACATGAGTGGGATCGTTTTTATAATACCAATTGGCAAAATCCTTTTCAATCTTAAAAATATCTGTCATACAATAAAGTTTCCCACCCGGTTTTAAAAGGGATTTAAGTAACTCAAATTCTTTTAATGGCCTATGAAAATGCTCAATGACTTCACAGCAAACAATATAGTCATAGTGTAAGTGAAGCACCTTTTTATCAGGGTAAAAAAAGGGATCATACAAGTTTAGTTGATAGCCTTTGTCGTTGAGCACTTTGGTTATGACAGGACCTGTACCGGCACCAAAATCCAGTCCTAAAGTATTTTGAGGATTAAAGTCTGCTTGTACAGCCAGTGTGATGGGAGAGACAAATGCTTGATATCTTGGGTCATTGACATCATTGTGATGTGTTTCATATCGCTCTTTCTCTAGGATGTCATCGGGAAAAGTATCTGGACTTCTCACGATTGACCCACAACAGCTACAGTCATAAAACCGATGTGGTTTTTCAATGTGAATGGGCTCTAATAACCTGGAGTTACAGAGGATACAGTTCATTTTTCAGGAAATAAGAATTGGGTTATAATAAATTAAATAAAGAGCGGGTATTACATAACCTCCTTCAACTTTTTTAATTTTTCTTTCCAGAGCTCAAGTTCGTCTTTGTGGCGCTGGATGTTTTTGTGAACTTCTTTTACCAGTGGGTTTTTATCATCAACATGTTGAAAAAATCCAAGGTTGTTTTCCAGTTGGTTGATTTCTTGTTTTACCTCGTCAATCTTTTTTGTAATGAAAAAGCGTTCATTTTGAATTTTTCTTTCATCGTCGTGGGAGGTGATGTTGTTTAATTTATTGTCATACTTGAGAAGCTCAATTTCTTTTTTACTCATGTCGAGTTTTTTGAAAAGGCCATCAATTACTTTATTAAACTTGCTTTCTATGTTCTTTTTATTGAAAGGTACGCGACCAATTTCTTTCCAATTTGCGATTTTTTCTTTGACAAATTTTAAATCTTCTTTTGGCTTTTCTGTAAGTTCAAAAGATTTTAATTGTTCTAGAAGGGCATTCTTTAATTCCAATGCTTTTACCTCTTCTTCATTTTCTTTATTGCGGTCTGCGTGAAGTCTGTCAAAATAGTGGTTACAAGCTGCTTTAAATTTTTTCCAGATTTTATCACTGTCTTTCCTGGGGACATGACCAATTTGCTTCCAGTCATTCTGGATTTTTTTCATTAAAGGAGTTACTACATCAAAGTCTTCACTGTCTTTATTTTCTTCGGCAATTTTGATGAGTTCCTGTTTTTTGGCAAGATTGGAAAATTGTTCTTTCTTTTGATTTTTATAAAAGAGATTTTTCTTTTTATTAAAATTTCTAACAGCTGTTTTAAATGCAGTCCAGGTTTCCTCATTGTGTTGTGAAGGTACTTTCCCTGCTTTAAAAAACTGATCTCTTAAATCCTCCAATGTTTTAATTCCGTTTTGCCAAGCTTGATGACTGTCTTTGGTATTTTGGGTTAAGAGGTTGATTTGATTTGTTATTTCGGTTTTGATTTCAAGATTTTTTTCAAAATCTTTTTCAATTTCCTTTTGGTGTTCTGCGCGTTTGTCGTGCAAAACTTTTGTGGCAGCGCTAAAGCGATCCCAAACTTCGTCACGGTACTCTTTGGCTACAGGCCCGATGTCTTCTTTCCACATTTTGTGAAGCATTTGCAGTTCTCTAAATGCCTTATTGATGTTTGTTTCATCTGCGAGTTCCTCTGCTCTGTTGATGATTTTTAACTTTTGTTCTAAGTTGTGTTTAAAATCTAAATCTCTAAACTCTCTGTTGAGGTGAAGGAAATCATAGAAGTTTTCAACATGGTGATGGTAATTGTTCCAAACAGTATTGTAACCGTCACGTGGTATTGGCCCTGCTTCTCGCCAGCGTTCCTGAATGTCTTTAAAATGTTTGTATGTGGTGTTTATGTTTTCTTCAACACTTATGAGACCTTTTAGCTCTTCGATAAGTGCAAGTCTTTTTTGTAAATTGGCTTGGAGATCTTTCTTAAGATTTTTATAGTAGTTGTTGCGTTTTTCGCGATATTCAAAATGTAATGAGTTGAACTCATTTTTTAAGGGAGTGGAGTAGTGAAAATCAATAATGTTTCCGCCTTGAGCTAAAAATTCTTCCTTTTTCTCATTTAACTCTTCATCAAATTGATTGTTAAATTCAACACGAATTGCCTCAACATCTTTTTTAATATCTTGAATTTTTCCTGTAGTAAGTACATTTTTTAAAGCTGCCACAAGCTGAGTTTGGGTCATGCTGTGATAGTCTATTGATTTTTTATCGGCAGCATCATCGTTTTCATCATCATTTTCGTCATCCTCATCTTCGTCTGATGAGGTTACTTCGTCTTCATCTTCACTTTCATCTGTTAAGGGAGTGGTAGTTTCGGTGTCTAATTTCTCTTCAGTAGAACTTTCAGAGGACTTTTCTTCAGAGGTTTCCTTCGGTTGACTTTCATTCTCAAGAACATCAGAATTATCATTTAAGTCATCACTTGCAGCCTCTGGGGTTGGTGTTTCTGCTTCTTCAGATTTGTTTTGTATTTCGTTTTCTTCAGAAGTTGATTCGTCACTTGAGTCAAGCGGCTTGTTTTGGTCTTTTTCCGAGTTAAGTACTTCTTTGCTTTTGGCTTTATTTTCTTCTTCAGACATTTGTTTCAATGTTAAGGTTCACAACTTGTTGAGGATGGAAAGATAGTGACAACTCTTGGAATTGCAAAGTTTAACAGCTATTTTGATTGACTTTTAGTTCAAGAATTCCAAATTTCCCATGATTTTTTTGCCTGATAGTTGAGCATGGCCTCTCCGTTTACGATTCTGGCCCCTTGGTCTTTCCCTAATTTTAAAAATAAAGTAAGCCTTGGATTGTAAATTAAATCAAAAAGGAGGTGTTTGGTTCCCACACCCTCAAATGGAATCTTCGGGTAGGAATTAATGTTTGGACTCGTCCCTAAAGGGGTACAGTTGATTATAAGTTTATGACTTTCAATGATATTTGTAGTAAGATCATCATAACTATAAGCGTTTTCTTTTTTATCCCGGGACACATATTTGTAATCAAAATTTAAACTTTTTAATACATAAGCAACGGCTTTTGAAGCACCTCCGGTTCCCAGAATTAATGCTTTCTTTCCTTCAATGGGAAAATGTTCAGCCAGTGATTTTGCAAATCCATAATGGTCAGAATTATAACCAATCAAGTTTCCTTTCTTAGAAATTTTTACGGTATTTACAGCACCAATTTCCTTAGCTTCTTTATCCATTTTATAAAGGAAGGGGATTATTTGTTCTTTATATGGAATGGTTACATTTAAACCTTTTAGGTTTTTTACTTCAGAGAGAATATTTTGAATTTCATCAATGGATTCAAGGTCAAAATTAATGTAACGATGATTTAATTGTTTCTTTTCAAAAAAAGTTTCAAAATATTTTTTTGAAAAGGAATATGAAATGTTTTTCCCCAAAAGACCGTAGGTAGCCATAATTAAAATTTGGATTAGTTATTAGTATCATTGGGGATTAAAAATACTTAATTTGTTTTTTTTGTCTTCTCTCCATACCAGCCTAAAGCCAAAACGATGAGAATGCCTACAAATATAAAAAAGATTGCGATGATTGTTTCTAAATCTATTGAATTTGGGATAAATCTTTTATAATTGGTGAGAATTTCGTCTCCTTGGGCATCAAAAAGGGTGTTTCCCAGATTGTCTTTTGCTACTATTTTTTCTTTCCAGGGCCAAACCACACCTAAAGAACCTGCAATAAACCCAATGATGCCCGCATAAGTGGCGCTTTTGAAATGTTTTAAAAGATATCCTAATAAATGAGAAAGTGTTACCAACCCGGCGAGAGAACCTAGTGAAAAAGAGATTAACACTCTCAAAAGCCTTAGTCTTTCAGTATTTTCAACAAAACTAAAATCAAAAAGAATCAATTCTGCCATTGTATCATAAAGAGCATTGACTGAGTCAACAAGTAATAATACATAGTTTCCTAGTAAAATTAAAATAAATGAACCTGAAAGCCCCGGTAGAGTCATCCCTGAAACACTAATAATTCCGCAAAAGAAAACAAAAATAAGGTTGTCATTTTCAGTAGCCGGCTCCAGAAAGCTAATGCTTACACCGGCAATAATTCCACAAAGCAGGATTGCGATGTTTCTTTTTGACCATTCGTCAAAATCTTTTGCAATATAATAGATAGAGCCAATGATCATTCCAAAGAAGGAACTCCAAACAAAGAGTTCATAATGAATAATCAAATAATCGAGCAATTGAGAGACACTAAAGTAGCTTATAAGCATACCCAAGATTAACACCCCCAAAAACTGTCCGTTTATGTAACGATAAAAACTGCGATACCTTCCGTCAATGATTAACTTGAATGCTTTTCTGTTTATTTTTTGAAGTGAGTAGATAAATTCCTCATAAAATCCGGCGACAAAAGCAACCACGCCCCCAGACACACCGGGCACTTTATTTGCGGCACCCATTGCAAGACCTTTCAATAAAAGCCATACTTTGTCTGAGAATGTGCGGGGTTGTGTCATATTTTTTCTGCCTTTTTAGAAGCGATTCTTTCCAGAATAAATATACTTAGAAACCCTATAAGCATAGATATTATTGCACCTATGAGTTGTGGATTTCCAATAAAATCTGAGGGCAAAACACTTTCTTCCAGGAAAGGTACATTTTCACCACTACTGTTTAATCGCCACGAAAGGACATCTTTCCATGGCCAAACCTTATTTAGTGCACCAATCATAAAGCCGGTTAAAATAGCTAATGTCAGGTTTCTAAAGTTTTTAAAAAGCCAGGTGAGAACACCCGAAAAAAGCTTTAAACCTATAACGGCTCCGATTAAAAAGATAGTTAATTTAAGTATTGACTCTCCCAATAGTTCCCAATTTGCTTCAAAAAGTGATTCCCTGAAATTATTAAGTGTTTTTAAGATAACTTCATAAGAACCCATTAATAGTAAAATAAATGAGCCAGATATCCCTGGAAGTATCATCGCGATGATAGCTATAAACCCTGAAAAGAAAATATACCAATTGCTTTCAGGTGAGGTCATTGGTTCTGCAAGTGTAATGTAGAAAGAGCCAAAAGTTGCTAATAAAATAGCAAGTATAATCTTTATATTCCAGAGTTTTATTTGTTTCCCAATATAGACAATACTTGCAACAATAAGCCCAAAAAAGAAAGACCAAACTAAAATAGGCTGGTTTTCAAGAAGCCATCCAATTAGTTTTGCAAGAGTGAGTATGCTTGTTAAAACACCGCCAAATAGAGTTACTAAAAAACTAAGATTGTAAAGTTTCCAGGCAGTTAGAAATCCCTTTTCTTTCCAAATTGAAAAAAACCTAAAGTTTAAATTATGAATGGTAGACACCAACTCTTCATAAATACCTGAGATAAAAGCAATGGTTCCTCCAGATACACCAGGAACGACATCTGCTGCTCCCATAGCGATTCCTTTTAGAAATAAAAAAAAGTGTTGCAGGGTGTGTTTTTCTTTCATTAATGGGTTGATTTTAGCCCAAAAATAAAGAAATTTATTGGGAACTTTTTCTGAAGGGATTGATTAAATTTTGAACCTCTTCCATTTCAAAAACACTTGGAAAGAGTATTTCTAAAACCATGCTGTAATCTGAATCAATTTTTAACCCATTTTCAAGGTGGAATTTTCCTTTAATTGTGTCGTTTAAAAAATAAAATAAACCACTCAATCGGTATTCAAGCTCTGCATTTTCAGGATAAAACTCAGTTGCCTGAAACAGGTTGTTGATTGCTGCCTCAAACTCACCGAGTTGCATTAAAAGGTCTGTTCTGCTTAACCAGGTTTGCAGTTCATAATTTCCCAATTCAATGGAACGCCTGTAGCCAATTTCAGCCTCCTCAAAGAGTCCCAATTTAAAGTTTATATTGCCGTATCGTTTCCAGTAGTGAACATTTTCACTGTCAATATTGATGGCTTTATCTATGTAGTAAAGTGCTTTTTGAAAGTTTCTTTTTTTGATGTAAAAATCGGTGATGGCAATCCAGCCTTTGTCTAAAAGTGCGTCCTCTTCGACACATTTTTGATAATATTCAAGAGCCAGGTCTTTGTTTCCCAGTTTTTCATGACACTTGCCTATGCGCAATAAGGCAAAAGAGGTTGGATCTTCAAGGTTTAAGGTGATTGTATAGTTTTCTATTGCTTCATTAAAACGCTTCATTTTTTCCAGCACTTTGCCTTTCTCAAGATAGGCTCCCACAAAGGTATCATCTGAAATGATGGCAAAGTCAAAAGCAGCCAGTGCTTTCTTGAAGTTCTTCATCATAAAATACTGCTTACCCACTTGATGCCAGGCCACTTCACAGTATGGGTTTGAATTGAGATAGATGTTTAAGTAATCTATGGCTTCATTGTGAAGTTCCATAAATTCATAACAGTAAATCACATTGTAAAGTGAGGAATAATCATAGATGTCAATCTCGACACATTTCATAAAATAATAACGGGCATTTTCATAATCCTCGAGAAAAAGATATTCCATCCCAATAAGATTCAGAACGTCTGCCTCATCTTCAGTTAATTCAAGTGCTTTTTCAAGCAAACGAATAGCCTTTTTGTGATTGTCTTTTCTTGAATAGATATTTGCTCGCTGAATATAAATTTCCTCGTTTGAGCTGTCAAGAAGTTGCAATTCGTTAAGCAATTCTTCAGCAACTTCCAGTTTATCCTCAAAAATATACATCTCTACCTGAAACAATTTTAAATTGGTTGACGTGGGATGTTGTTCCAGACCAAGTTTTGTCGCTTTTTTGGCCAAAGCGATTTTTCCGTTTTCCATGTAATAATTAATAATATCTTCAAATTCTTCTGAGTCAAAGAAAAGAACATTATTAGTTTTTAACATGGATTCAAAACGGGAAAGTGAGAAATTTTTGTCTTCGTTATGGCTTAAATGCATAGACGTGGATTTATGGGATTTCTTCTTTAACTAAATTTACTAATGTAAATCTATATTCAAAGTTTGTGCCTAATATCTTGTTAACAAATTAATCAACATCAAAATTGAGTTAAACTTCATAAAATCAGACAAATAAATGATAAATTATGTTTAAATTGTATCAAGAACATCTAATAAAATATGGCAGCCTTCCTCAATTTCCTCATTTGAAATGGTTAATGGAGGGGTGATGCGTATGGCTTTTCCTTCAAAAAGCAGCCAAAAAAGGATCAATCCTTTATCTTTACATTTAAGAATTACCTGAGTAGCAATATCTTCATCCTTTACAATAAGGGCTAGCATTAATCCCATTCCTCTAACCTCTTGAATCAATGGATGATTTAATAACTTTCGGAAGAGTTTTTCTTTTTCAAGAGTTTCAGCAATGAGGTTTGATGTTGTTAATTCTTTGAGTGTCGCCAATGCTGCTGCAGCAATTACCGGATGTCCGCCAAATGTAGTGATGTGTCCAAGTTTTGGTTTGTCTTGTAGTAATTTCATTTTTTGGTTTGACGAAATAAAGGCCCCCACCGGCATACCGCCGGCCATGCCTTTTCCAACTGCCAAAATATCCGGTATGCACTCAAAGTTTTGAAATCCAAAAAGTGTACCGGTGCGACCAAATCCCGGTTGAATCTCGTCAAGGATTAATTGAGCGCCTGTTTCATCACAGCGATGTCTTACTTTTTTTAGATACTCATTTTTAGGCATTATAAATCCGGCGCCGCCTTGTATGGTTTCCAGCACCACTCCCGCGGTTTTATTTGTGATTTTTTGAAGGTCACTTTCGTCGTTGAACGAAATAAAAGAGACATCGGGCATTAAAGGCCTGAATGCACTTTTACGTTCTTCAAACCCCATAATACTTAACGACCCCATCGTGTTACCGTGATAGGCGTTGTGTGCGCTTATAATTTGAGATCTTCCGGTGATGCGCCTAGCTAGTTTGATGGCGCCTTCAATGGCTTCGGTACCGCTGTTTGTTAAATAGGTTGTAGATAGGGTTTTTGGTAAATGGGATGCCAAAAGTTTCGTAAATTCTAAGGCTGGTTTTTGAATGTATTCGCCATAAACCATCACGTGTAAATAGGTTTCTGTTTGTTCTTTTATGGCGGCTACAACGCTGGGATGGCAGTGACCTAAAGTACAGGCTGAAACACCTGCTACAAAGTCAAGGTGGGCTTTGCCGGTTGTGTCATAAATGTAAGACCCTTTTGCGTGGGAGATTTCCATCGCAAGTGGATGTGGAGTGGTTTGCGCTTGATATGTGAAGAAATCTTCTTTGTTTGACATCCTGTTTTGTGGGTTTATGGCAAAACCTGTCAGGTTTATTTGCTAGTAATCCTATTTATCAATAGTTACGTTTTTTTGTTCCTCCTTTACCTCTTCCTCATCTTCCTCACTCAGGGGTTTAAAATCATCGGGGAGGTTTTGTAAATCTTTAGGAAGTAAACGCGAGGCTTCCGGGATGTTAATGTCTTCCTCAGGTGTATCGTCAAAAAATGCTTCTTCCAGTTTTGGTAAGGGTATGCCGGTAATCTTTGGTAAAATGGGGATGGGCTTTCCTTTGAATAAATCTTCTTTGGAAAGCAATCGTTCTTCTCCACGCCACTCAAAGCCTCTTAGTATTCTGGCATTTTCGGGAAACTGAGAGTCCGGATGCAGTTTTCCATCTGCTTGTCTAATGAATCTGATGGTTTCTATCTCCTGTTCTTTTAAAGTGATTTGCAACGAGCTGGAACGGGAGTGATTGATACCCACAAGTTCATCGTTATCATTTCGTGTATAAAAAATGACTTCTGCATTTCTGTTGATGTTGATGGTGTCTAGTTCATTGTCTGTAAACAAACCAATGAGAATATCACCTTTAACCTGATTGTAACCGGCACTGTCTTTTTGAATGAGGAAAGCGTTGTTGAACACTTTGAGTGTGTCGAGTTTGTCAGTTAGGGTGTTTGATAGCAGGTGAATAGTGTCTCCTGTCATTTGACTTTCACCACTCCACATCACAGGGTTACGTATCATTTTTGTGATTCCGGTTTTTTCATCGCTGTAAATAGAATCAGATTTGCCGCTCATATCGCTTTTGTATATGCGGGCATCATAAAATCCTCTAAGGATGCGATGGTCTGGTTTTCCGGTAATTCTAAGGGTGTCTGCGTGCATATATATCGAGTCATTATCTCTCACGGTAACGGCAACGGCACGCTTTGTAATAAATACAGAGTCTTTGTCTCTGAAAATTTCTGCATAATGTCCTCTTACAATACTATTGTTTAGGGTGTCCAGTATTTTTATATTGTTTGTCGCAGACGCAAAATTTTTATTTCGGTCAAAGTAGAGGCTGTCGCCAAACACAGTTCTGTTTTCATAATCAATTTTTGCATTTTTGGAAAAATGACCTTTGTCGTTTCGAGTGTCATAAAAGCCGCGCTCACAATAGACATCACTGGTTTCGCCGGTTATCGTTGAGGGGCCATATAAATAGGCATGCCCTGTTTCAGTATAAAAGTCGAGTTGATTTGTATTAATGGTGTAATCCGGATTTACTAAAACCACATTTGATAAAAACTGATAACGTTTTGTTTCAGCAAAATAGCGTCCAATACGGCTGGTAAGTGTACTGGCGGTATCTACAACTTTCCCGCCACTGCGGTAAAACCCCTGTTGTTTGTTTCTGTCAAAATAAAGAGTATCTGTTGTTAAAGTGGAATTGGGTTCTTTTAAAATCACATCACCACTCGCAAAAGCAAATTTTGTGTTGCCATTGTATTCTGCATATTGACTATTCAGAGTCATAGTATCTCCTTGGGTAATACGCACATTTCCAAAGGCTTTTACAAAATTATCTTTATTGTACATAAATGCTAAGTCGCACCACATTTCAATACCTTCATGAACTATGTAAACTTGTTCATTTGCTTCCCGTGTCCATATCACAGCATTAGGTACATCGGGTCTTATATCTAAAAAACCTGATTGAACCTCCACTTTTTGGGGTTCTTGAGCAAATAGAAAGGGTATGTTCACAGCAAACAGGAGAACCATCAGTACTTTTGTTGTGTATCGATTTGGTACTACCATCAGCAAAGTTTCTGGGGTTTATCTGTGAATTGTTTGCGTTCTGTCTGGTCCCACAGAAACTAATTTAATGGGGACTTCAAGTTCTTTTTCCAGAAAGTCGATATACTCGTTAAGTTCTTCGGGGAACTTGTTGGTCTCTTTAATTTTTGTAAGGTCTTCTTTCCAGCCTTTCATTTCAATGTACACGGGTGTTACATTTTCAGGTTCAATATTGAAGGGTAAGTGATGTATTGTCTCTCCTTTGTATTTGTATGCAGTACAGACTTTCAGGGTTTTAAACCCACTTAAAACGTCTCCTTTCATCATCATAAGTTGAGTGACTCCGTTTACGGCAACGGCATATTTTAGCGCGACTAAATCCAGCCAGCCGCAGCGTCTGGGTCTTCCAGTTACTGCGCCAAATTCATTGCCAATTTTTGCCATTTTTTCTCCCACTTGATCAAAGAGTTCAGTAGGGAAAGGTCCACTTCCCACACGCGTTGTGTAAGCTTTAAAGATGCCATACACTTCTTTCACTTTATTGGGGGCAATTCCCAAACCGGTACAAGCACCAGCAGCTGTGGTGTTTGAGGAGGTTACAAAGGGATATGTTCCAAAATCGATATCGAGAAGTGAGCCTTGAGCACCTTCTGCAAGAATAGATTTACCTTCTTTTTGAGCTTGATGAAGGTATTCTTCACTATCAATAAATGTAAGTGTTTTTAGTATTTCAACAGCAGCAAAAAATTCGTCTTCCATTTCATCGAGGTCAAACTGTACATCCACATTATAAAAGTCGATAAGCCCCAGATGCTTTTCTGCGAGCGCACGATAATTTTTCTCCCAATTTGGCATTTCCAAGTCGCCAATCCGCAAGCCGTTTCTTCCTGTTTTATCCATATAAGTAGGACCGATTCCTTTGAGAGTTGAGCCTATCTTTGCTTTTCCTTTTGAAGCTTCAGAAGCCGCATCCAGTAGTCGATGGGTGGGAAGTATTACGTGTGCTTTACGCGAAATAAAAAGTTTGCTTTTATAGTCAATTTTGAATTTGTCAAGACCTTCCAGTTCTTTGACAAACACTACAGGATCGATGACGACACCGTTTCCAATTAGGTTGATTGTTTTTGGGTGAAAAATACCTGATGGAATGGTTCTCAGGACGTGTTTTATGCCATCAAATTCTAGCGTGTGCCCGGCATTGGGACCGCCTTGAAATCTTGCTACAATGTCATAGTTTTGGGTTAAAACGTCCACTATTTTTCCTTTTCCCTCGTCTCCCCATTGCAGACCAAGTAGTAAATCTACTGCCATTTTTTAAGTATTATTCGGTTGTTTTTTGTTTCCGTAAAAGTAAAGTGAATGATTTGTTATTTCGATGTCAAAAACCTCTTCTATGGTTTTTTTTATTGACTGTATGCGTGGGTCACAAAACTCTATAACCTCGCCGGTATCAGTTAAAATAACATGGTCGTGCTGGCGGTCAAAATAAGATTTTTCATAATGCGCCTGATTTTTACCAAACTGATGTTTGCGCACCAAACCACAATCAAGAAGCAACTCAATGGTGTTGTAGAGTGTTGCCCTGCTCACACGGTATTTTTTGTTCTTCATTTTGATGTAGAGTGATTCTATATCAAAATGCTCTGTACTGTTGTAAATTTCCTGAAGAATAGCAAAGCGTTCTGGTGTTTTACGGTGTCCTTTTTCTTCTAAAAAGTTTGTAAAAACATTTTTAACGATTGCCTGGTTGTTACTTATATTTGTTTTTGTATCTGTCATTTTTCAACTGCAAATTTACGTTTTTTTTACACTCTGGTCACTTTATCAATCCCATTAATTTTTTTGATTTTGGTGATAACTTCATTTAATATGTTTTTATTCTTTACGATCACGATGATGTTACCGGTAAAAACGCCGTCATCACTATCAAAACTAAGACTTTTTATGTCAATATTCATATGATTTGAAATCACTTTTGTAACAGAATTTACCAATCCCAGATTGTCAATACCTGTAATTTTCAACTGAGCTTTGAAATCTTGCTGTGAAGAGTCTATCCATTTTGCCTGAATAATTCTATAGGTAAAATTACTCTGGAGTTGAAGCGCATTGGGACAATTGTTTTTATGAATTTTAATGCCGTCACTTACTGTTATAAACCCAAAAACAGGATCACCGGGTATTGGATTACAGCAATTTGCAATAGTATAATCAAGTTTTTCTTCCTCTTTTCCAAAAACAAGTTGGTCATACTTGACAGAAAGTTCATCTTTTTCAATCTCAACAGGGTCTGCCTGTTTGCGTATTTTGTTTTTGAAAAACCCGATAAATGCATTGCTTCTTGAACCGGCAAAGTTCCTTAGTTGCTGGTTGTCAATAATGCCATTTCCCACTCTGTAAAATAAATCAAGGCTTGTTTTTACTTTAAAAAAGACCACCATTTGATTGATGGTTTTTTCATCAAGATTTATTTTCAAGGATTTCAACTTTCGGGTTAAAATCTCTTTTCCATCTTCTGCAATTTTTTTCTTTTCTTCTTTGAGAGAAGATTTTATTTTTGATTTCGCTTTAGCAGTAGTGGTATAATTTAACCAGTTTGCATTTGGTTTTGCATTTTCTGAAGTTATGACTTCCACCTGGTCACCGCTTTTTAACTGTGTACTTAGCGGCATTAGTTTTCCATTGACCTTTGTGCCACGGGTTTTGATGCCCACTTCTGTGTGTATGCTAAAAGCAAAATCAAGTGCTGTGGCGCCTTTGGGAAGTGAAATTAAATCACCATTGGGAGTGAAAACAAATATTTCTTTAGCATACAAATTGAGTTTAAATTGTTCAACAAAGTCAACGGCATTTGTTTCAGAATCTTCAAGAGCATCCTGAAGACGATTGAGCCATAACTCCAGGTTTTGATCTTCTTCTTCGTTGTTTTTGTATTTGTAATGAGCGGCAAAGCCTTTTTCGGCAATTTCATTCATACGCTCGCTTCTAATCTGAACTTCAACCCAGCGTCCTTTGGGACCCATCACTGTGATGTGAAGTGCTTCATAACCGGTTGATTTTGGCGAAGAAATCCAATCCCGAAGACGTGTTGGATTTGGCCTGAAATGATCAGTTACGATGGAGTATATCTTCCAAGCGATAAATTTTTCCTGCTCTAAATCACATTTGTAAATAATTCTCACCGCAAATTTGTCATAAACCTCCTCATAAGAAACATTTTGCATCAGCATTTTTCTGCGAATCGAAAATATGGACTTTGGGCGTCCTTTTATTTCATAATCTAGTTGTTCTTTGTCTAGGGATGATTTTATAATAGTGTTGAACTCTTGAATGTATTTATCCTGCTCCTCTTTACTTTCTTTTATTTTATAAAAAATGTCATTATATACTTCAGGTTCTGTGTATTTGAGTCCTAAATCTTCTAGCTCGGTTTTAATGTTGTATAGACCTATTCTGTGGGCAAGTGGAGCATAAATGTAAAGTGTTTCTGAAGCTATTTTAATTTGCTTGTCCTGTCTCATGGACTCCATCGTTTGCATATTGTGCAAGCGGTCTGCAATTTTAATGATAATCACACGCACATCTTCATTGAGCGTGAGTAGCATTTTTCTAAAATTTTCTGCCTGTAGTGAAACATCCCGCTCCTGTTCTATGGCTGAAATTTTTGTTAGACCATCAACAATGTGAGCTACTGTTGCACCAAAGAGTTGTTCTATGTCATTGAGAGTATAACTTGTGTCTTCAACAACATCATGAAGCAAAGCGGCTGCAATTGATGTAGCATCCAGGCCAATTTCTGACGCGACAATTTTAGCAACGGCAATGGGATGAAAAATGTAAGCTTCACCCGATTTGCGTCGTTGTTCTTTATGTGCATCTACAGCAATGTCAAAGGCTTTTCTAATCAGTTTTTTATCGTCAGTGGAAAGCGTTCTGTAACTGATTTTAAGTAGCTCTTTGTACTGCTTAGCAATTTCTTTGTTTTCTTTTTCTAAAACATCCTGGGTCATAACCTAAAAGTACAACTAACTTTTTTAAGATACAACAATATTTATGCCTTTAAATTGTGATAGCGTTGCAATAATGTGGGGTGAGAATAGTGTGCAAAAACATAAAGCGGGTGGGGTGTGAGATTGCTCAAATTGTTTTTGGATAATTTTTTAAGAGACGAAATCAAGGGTTCTCCCTTGAATGTTTCTTTTGCATAATTATCTGCCTGATATTCAAACACTCGTGATATATAGTTCATCAAGAGACCGGTTATAGTTGATAAGGGGCTATACAATATAAAAAAAGCAATCAAACCAATGTGAAAAGAAGGAATGGATACACCCAGCGCTTCAGACAAGAGTGGACTTCCCACAAATAAAGAAAGTAACCATAATGTCAAACCTGTTAAAAGCACACTTGATATCAAGTTAAAAATAATGTGATTTCGTTTGTAATGTCCCACTTCGTGAGCTAAAACGGCAACGATTTCCTCTTCATCAAGATCGTTGATTAGTGTGTCATAAAGCGTGATGCGTTTTTCTTTTCCAAAGCCCGAAAAATAGGCATTGGCTTTTGTACTTCTTTTTGACCCGTCAATCACAAATATATTGTCGAGTTTAAACCCTACTTTTGAGGCATATTCTTCAATACTGTTCCTTAAAGTTCCGGTTTCCAAAGGTGTTTGTTTGTTAAAAAGGGGTACAATCAATTTAGCGTAAAACAGATTCATAAACAGTGTGAAAAAGGTCATAAAACCCCAGGCATAAAGCCAAAAATAGCTACCTGCTGACTCATAAAACCAAATAATGAGTGCTAAAATACCTCCACCCAGAATTGCTCCTAAAAGCCACCCTTTAAGTTTGTCAATAAAAAATAATTTTCTGGTGGTCTTGTTAAAACCAAATTTTTCTTCAATCACAAACGTATCATAATAGGAGAACGGTGTTGATAACAAGTCACTTGCAATAAAAATAATTCCGAAGAAAATTAGGGCAATCACAATTGAGTTTTCTGAGTAACTTCTTGCGATTTCATCAACAAAGGCAAAACCATCCAAAAAGAAAAACAATAATGTAGCAACAATTGAAATTGACGAAGTCAAAAGAGAAAATTTGAAATTTACTTTTTTGTATTCTTGTGATTTTTCATATTCAGCTTTGTCATATACATCGCTCAATTCCTCGGGTATGGGGTCATTAAACCGTTTGAAATTGAGAAAATTAAGCCATTTTTCAGCCAGAAAACTAACAACAATGATGGCGATTAATATATAAAAAAGTGTTTGCGAAGTCATGTATAAAATTCCAATTTTTCAAATTCCAAATTTATAGATATGATTTTGATACTTGGAGTTTGGTGCTTATTAATTTTTTCTTTTTTGTGCTTAGTTATTTCTCCTCTGTCTTTTCGCTTCAAAGATAAGAATTGCGGCTGCAACTGAGACGTTCATAGAGTCAATTTCACCATCCATTGGAATGATGACGTTTTGTGTGGTGTTTTGTGTCCATTCATCACTCAAACCGGTAGATTCAGTTCCAACAACAATTGCACAGGCTTGTTTATAATCAATGGTTGTATAATTTATGGAGGCTTCCAAAGCTGCTCCATAAATAGCGATGTTTTTTTCTTTAAGGAACGAAATGATATCCTGTGTGCTTCCTGTTGCAACTTGATTGGTAAACAAGCAACCCACACTACTTCGTATCACATTGGGATTGTAAAGGTCTGTTTTAGGGTTGGCAATAATAACCGCATCAAGGTTTGCTGCATCTGCCGTTCGTAATAAAGCACCAATGTTTCCGGGTTTTTCAGGAGCTTCGGCTATGAGAATTAGAGGATTTTCTGATTTGAAAAAAAGTGATTCCAGGTTGTGGGATTTAGATTTTGCAATAGCGATAATTCCCTCTGTACTTTCGCGGTAAGCGATTTTACGATAAATTTCAATGGGCACTTCAATGCGGTCAATGGGTTGCCCGGTTAAGTGCATCAAGACATTTTCAGAATAAATTTCATTACAGTAAATAAGAGAAAGAAGTTCATACCCTGCTTTTACAGCAAGCGAAATTTCGCGTTCTCCTTCCACTACAAATAGCCCGGATTTTTTTCGCTCTCGGGATTTTTCCTGGAGTAATAACAGTTGTTTTATCAATGGGTTTTGTAAGCTGCTGATGTGTTTTTGCATACAACAAAGGTATTTCTTTTTTAGAAACTTTAGCAGCAAAGGTTTGGATTAAGACCTTAATTATAAATATCTTTATACATAGATTAAAATGATTTTATGAAACGTTTTTTAGTATTGATTTTGAGTGTCGTTCTATTTTATTCTTGTAACCAAAGTAAAGAACAAGAACCAAGACAGCTAACCCCTAAAGTTGAAGAGGGTAAGAAGTTTCCTTTAGTTTTGAATAAAATATTTGAAGCTCACGGGGGCCTTGAAAACTGGAAAAAGATGAATGGTTTCAGGTTTAAAGTTCAAAAAAGTGATGGTGCTGAAGTCCATATGACTGATTTAAAATCCCGAAAAACCCGAATTGAAGCAGAGACTTTCACCTTGGGCTTTGATGGAAGAAATGTTTGGAAGCTTGATCCCGACGCAACTTTTAAGGGAAATGCAAACTTTTATTACAATCTCATTTTTTATTTTCATGCCATGCCTTTTATCATTTCAGACCCGGGAGCCTTTTATACAGAACGTAAAGATGTGGTTTTTGAAAGAAAAAATCTGGGAGCAATTCACATTGGGTTTGGTAGAAGTGTGGGGGATTCGCCTGATGACGAATACATCATATATTATGATAAAGAAACTAATAGAATGGAATGGCTGGGTTACACCGTCACTTATTTTGAAGGAGAAAAAAGTACAGAGTGGCATTTAATCAAATATGATCAATGGCTTGAGGAAAATGGCTTGTTACTTCCTGAGAAATTAATTTGGTATGATGTCAAAAATGATAAGCCGTTGAAACCCTCTCAAACAATGTCATTTTCAGAGGTAGAGGTTTCTGAAACTCCTCCGGCTGATAGTTTATTTATAGCACCTCCAAATGCTGTTTATGAATAAAAAACCTGCTTTTCCATCAATGGAAAAGCAGGTTCAATGATTTTAAATACCCTATTTAATCTGTATTTAACTTATCTGAATATCTATTGTATAATATGGTATGATGGCTTTGCAGCGAAACTTCTCTTCCATCAATAAAAGCCTGCGTTAGCTTATTTCCTCTCACATCCAATGCATCTCCTTCTGAGATAAATAAAGTAGCACTTTTTCCTACTTCCAGTGTACCGTAATCTGCATCAATGCCCAATATTTTTGCAGCATTCAAGGTGATTAATTGAAGCGCTTCTTCCTTACTCATTCCTTGACCCACAACCTGACCTGCGTAAAAGGGAAGATTTCTTGTGTTCATTCGCTCCATGCGTCCTCCCGGATCAATTGACACTAAAAGTCCTGCGTCATGAAGCAGTTTTGGTGCTTTATAAGGAAGGTCATAATCGTCATCTTCAAAATTGGGAGTGCTTTGTGTTCTTCCCACAACAACGGCTATGTTGTTTTGTTTGAGAAATTCGGTGATTTTATAGGCGTGATATCCACCCACCAAAACCGTTTTTTGAATGCCTAATTCTTTTGCAAAAGTTACAGCATCAATAATTTCTTTTTCGCTTGAAGCATTCACATAAAACTTTTTACTGCCATCAAACAATCCTTTAACCGACTCAAAGGCAAGATTTTTTTCTTTAGGAGTGGTTTTGTGATAGGCTATGGCTTCAACAAAAAAGTCACGGGCTTCCTTAATGTTGTCGTTGTAGTCTTTGTTAGGCTGATAGGCTCTTGATTCGCCCATCCACCAGCGGCCTCTTCTAAAACTATCGGGCCAGTTCATATGGATTGCGTCATCTACTTTGACGGCGGCATCTTCCCAGTTCCAGGCATCAAATTGCACAACCGATGAGGTTCCTGTAATTCTTCCTCCACGGGGTACAATTTGTCCAATAAGAACCCCGTTGGGTCGCATGCTTTCAACAAGCTTGCTTTCTGCATTGTAGGCAATTAAGCTTCTTACGTTGGGTGTAATGGTGCCAATTTCATTTACATCCATACTGGCTCTTACTGCATCAATTTCTCCCAATCCTAGGGTATTGTTAATGGTTATAAAACCCGGATACACATGTTTGCCTTGGGCGTTAATAACTTTTCCTTTGGTAGTTGCACCATTTGCCAGTGCTGTAATTTTTCCGTTTTCAAAAACAAGGGTGGCATTTTCAATGACGGTTCCGTTGCCAATGTGGGCGGTAACTCCTGTAATTGAAATAGCCTGTGATTGAGCAGGCGCAGGAGTTTGTTGTGCCGTTAATGGGATGCTAAAAAGGGATAGCAGAAAAAGGCAGGTTATTTTATATATATTTTTCATAAAAGTGTTTTTTAAGATTATGCAATGAATAAATTAATGATGATCGTGAAATCCTTCTGCCAAATGATCTGTTTCACAGTGAAAATCACGTTGGGGCATTCTTCTGGGAGCTTGTGTTTTACCACCTCCATTTTTTTCATCCAGCATCATTTTAATCAAATCGTTGCGTTCTTTTTTAATGGCGTTGCGTTTTAGAATATCATCTTCCATATCAAAGTAAACAGCACCTTCAATAAGTGTTTTTTCGGGTTTTGCATACATCGATAAAGGGTTATTATTCCATAATACCACATCGGCATCTTTACCTTCTTTTATACTGCCAACCCTGTCATCAATGTGAAGCATTTTTGCGGGATTGATGGTCACCATTTTCCAGGCTTCATATTCCGGAACATCGCCATACTTTACAGCCTTAGCGGCTTCCTGATTCAATCTTCTAATCATTTCGCCATCGTCACTATTAATGCTTACGTTTAAACCGGCATCATACATAATGGCTGCATTGTGAGGTATGGCATCGTTTACTTCAAATTTATAACCCCACCAGTCGCTGAAGGTAGAGGCACCTACAACTCCGTGTTTTTCCATAATTTCTGCAACTTTGTAGCCTTCCAGTATGTGTGTGAATGTATTGACATTGAAATTAAACTTTTCTGCAACTTTCATCAACATGTTGATTTCGCTTTGTACATAAGAGTGACAGCTTATAAAACGATCGCCGTTAAGAATTTCAACAAGTGTTTCCATCTCTTCGTCATAGCGAAAAGCGGCGCCACTTTTCTTTTTTGCTTCATATTCCTTGGCGCGGTTAAAGAAGTCCATATAAACTTGTTCCACACCCATTCTGGTTTGTGGAAATCTGCTATTTGAACCCCAATTTGATTGTTTTACATTTTCGCCGAGGGCAAATTTGATGAACTTAGGCGAATTCTTATAAATCATATTATCTGCAGTTTCACCCCATTTGAATTTTACAATGGCTGAACGGCCACCAATGGGGTTTGCCGAACCGTGGAGCAATTGTGCAGAGGTAACGCCGCCAGCGAGAGCTCTATAAACTCCTATATCGTCAGGATCAACCACGTCTTCCATTTTTACTTCAGCAGATGAATTGTGACCCCCTTCATTGACTGATGAAAGTGCCAGATGGGAGTGTTCATCGATGATGCCTGCGGTTAAATGCTTTCCGGTGGCATCCACCACGCGAGCCCCACCTGCAGCAAGGTTTTTGCCAATCTTAGAGATTTTTCCGTTTTTGATTAACACATCGGTTGCTTCAAGAATACCGGTATCTTCTCCCGTCCAAACGGTGGCATTTCTAAATAAAATATCCTGAGGTTTGGGAAGACTGGTGTTTCCATAAGCCATGTTGGGGTAGGTGAGAGGCAGTACTTTGGGTGTGCTATCTTCATTTTCGTCCTTTTCATCCTTATCATCCTTTTTTTCGTCATTTTCTCCCATTGGAGCTGTTTTGTTGGCTCTAAAGGTAGATTCATTCCCATTAGGTAAAATGAGTCGTCCGCTAAGGTTCTCTGAATCATTGCTAACAATTCCGGTCATTCTGTATGTCTCATCATCTTTAGTCATAGAAAGTTCAATCCAGTTTTTGGAATAGCTTAGTGTTGACTTGTGTTTAATGGTGTCTTGTTTTATTTCGACCTTCGGTTTAGCAGGCTCACCTTTGATTGATAAGTCGTAAGAAGAACCGGCAACGATGAGGTTGTACTCACCGCGAATGTCTTTTTGACTCATATCATTAATCTCTTGACGTTCTCCTTGAATCCAGTTTTCATAAAGAGTTGTTTCCTTTTCGAAAAGTGGACCGGAGGTGATGATAAAGTTTGCGAAAGCATTTTTATTGAGATTGCCCAGTCGATTGTTTTTTAAAATTTGAGCAGGTACAGTAGTTAAAGCTTCCAGTGCTTTTTCAAAAGAGAGGCCATATTCCATTGCCTTTTGGATTTTACCCATTAACTCTTTAGAGGACTTTAAATCATGGATAGTAAAAGCGAAAGGTATGTCATTCTCAGCCAGAATCTTTGGGTTTTGAGGGGCTTGGTTCCATTTTCTCATGTCTGAAAGGGAAACATAAGTTGCCTGATAAGGGTTTGAAACATCATAGGCATCAGGAAAATTCAGCGGAATGATATATGTGGCATTTGTTGCTTTTACTTCTTTAATGTTTTCATATTCATAACCACTTCCCACAATAGTGTATTGAATGTTAAAAAGATCGCCCACTTTGTCAGCTCTAAGGTTATTTAGTTTGTCTTTGGATTCAAAAATGGCCGGCAGGTTTTTGTGAGCTAATAGTGCTTCCAAAGCCAGGTCTTTTGTGGTGGAGTTTCCTCCCTCATACCATTGGGCGTCATAATACATCTGTCGTAACAATGCCATAGAACCCATAACTGAACTGGGATATGCTTGTTCCATTTCAAGACTGCGAGTAAAGGAGAAATGTTGAGTTGCTTTCTGTTGAAGGATGCGTTCGTTGTTGTTTCCTTTTGTATTAAGGGTAACGACCATCCCGGTACCGCGTGCAACTCCATCTTGATGATGTGTGCTCACCGCACCAAAACCTGCCTCAATAAGTTCTTTGGCTTTTTTGTCATCAAACTTAAATTTTTCAAAAGCATTAATTTCTGTTCTTATATGGTCATTCCAGTAATAGCCACTTCGAGAAGCTTCATACTGTGCAGAGCGACCGCCTCCGGAACGTTTGGGTTTTTCTATTCCAAAATCACTGTATGGGTCTACAAATGAAGGATAAATGTGTTTGCCTTCAAGATTGATTGTGGTTGTGTTTGCGGGGATGTTTACATTTTTACCTGCGTCAACAACAACTCCATTTTGGATGAGTAGTGTGCCTCCTTCAATTTTTTGAGTGGGTGTCAAATACAAAGTTGCGTTTGTGAAAGCAGTAAAGTTTTGGTTTGTGTGGCTTACGCCATCATTCTTTGGAAAATAGTCTTGTGCCGAGGCGAGAAGAATAAAAAAGAATAGGGGGAAAAGGAGTAACTTTTTTTTCATTGGTGTTTTAAATTAGAAAGATTTAATCTCTAAAAATAAAAAACACTTCTCATATTAAGTGAATCATAGGACCTTTTAACAGGAATTTAAGAGAGTATGGGTTTTTAAAGTGGTTTTTCTTGATGGTAGTTTACAAGAAGTGCAACCATATAGCTATAGCTTTTAATTCCTTTCTCCTGATTGTTGGCTTTTAGGAATCTATCAAAAAAGGTTTTGGAAATGAATTCCAGCGGACCTTCATAACTTTGCCAAAATTCCCTTACTTCACGGTAACTTTCAAGAATTCCAAAATTAACAGTATCTATGATATCGTCATACAAATCCATATCTCTTCTGGCGAGTTCATTGACGCAATACCTTAATGCAAAAATGGTTCCGGCATACTGAAAATACAAATCGTCATTATGAGTGGTTGCAAGGTATGCCAGAAAATTGGCTTCATTTTCAGCAGCATAACCCAATTGATGTGCTTCCTCGTGGCAAGTAACAACTGTGAAACGATGCCCTAAAATCATGTCATTTACCTGAGCTTCTGCAGTAAAAGGGTTGTAGTAGCCACTGTAGCCCATATAGCTGAGGCCCAAACTCCAGGCAGAAGGTTTTATGCTTTTGGGATGATAGGAAAAGGTGGGAAATGTTTCACTTAGGTTGTCATAACCATTTGTGGAGCGTTTAAAAATTTCTTTGTGATTATAGGGTATTTCAACTTTAACCGAATCTTTATAACCTAGTTCCCGATGAAGGTGATTTGCTTTCTGAATTAAATCTTGGGTAAATGAAGTGAGTTGCTCTGTAGTGTATTCTCGTTCAACACCCAGTGTTTGGTGTAACGGAACCCTGTAGTAGTTAAAACCCCAAAGCATATTAATCAAAAAGTAGGCAATAGATAAAGTAGCTGTGATGTCGAGAAAAAAACCTAGCGGCTTTGTTTTAATGCGCTTAAGGTTGAGGCAGATCCAGCGAACACCCAAAATAATCAACCCACTGTAAAACACATCACCCACAGAAAACGGAATCCACCCAAAGAGGTGCCTGAAAATTTTAGAAATCACAGGAAACACTCCCAGGCTGTAATATTTTTCCACAAACTCCGGAAAATAGGAGAGTACCCGAAGCCCTATCATTTGAGCAATGAGCAGTAGTGTAAGGATGATTTTTGTGCGTCTGTTCATAAAGAAGCACTAAAATAGTTTATTTTATTGATTATTTATAACTTGAAAGGAATAGACAAATTAATCTCTTATTTGTTTTTAGTTGTCAACTTATTCTATCTCTCATTCACCAACTTCATCAAATCCACATCATTTCCTAAAAGAACATCATTAGAGTTAATGCGTCCTTTCATGCTGTCGTTTTCCAGTTTTAATACGCCACGTGGACATACAGCTGCACATATACCGCAACCTACACAACTGGAGCGCACGATGTTTTCACCCTTTTGAGCATAGGCGCGCACGTCGATACCCATTTCGCAATACGTAGAACAGTTACCGCAAGAGATGCATTGTCCGCCGTTGGTGGTAATTCTAAATTTAGAAAATAACCGTTGCTGAAAGCCAAGGATTGCCGCCATGGGGCAGCCCATTCTGCACCAAACCCGGTTGCCAAAAATGGGATAAAACCCGGTGCCAATCACCCCGGCAAAAATACTCCCTATTAGGAAGCCGTATGTGCTTCTTAAGGTTTCGGTTTCAAACAAAAACAATTGTGACCCTTGAAAATAATGAAGTCCAATCAAAACAAGAATTATGGCCAAATACCCCACTGCACCATAAAGCGCATCTTTTTTAAACTCGTTGCGTTTAAAGACAATCACCCCTGCAAAAACAAGCGTAAGTAATATAGCTACACCAATTAAAAATGTGTCGCGCGTGAGCCAATAGCCTTTTGAGGCATCGCCCAGATAGGAGTAAATCACGGCAGTTGTCATCACAACCACAAATACCACGACACTATGTACCACCCATCGTTCTACTTTCCAGGCAGACAATCGTTTATCGCTAAGATGTCTAAAAGGGTCACCTGCAGTTTCTGCAAGTCCGCCGCAACCACACACCCAGGAGCAGTACCAGCGTTTGCCATATTTGTAAGTGAGAATGGGCGTGATAATAAAAATGGATGCCACACCAAAAATGAGCAAAGCAATGCCAATGTTACCGGCACTGATGAATTCGTCCACACGATATTGTTCAAAATTGTAGTGATTTAGTGGCCAGATGTTTTTTAGGTCATAATATGGTAGCGAAAAACTTTCGCTGTTTAAGCGGGCCATAAATTCCGGTATCAAAAAAGCAAATCCCAGTTGAAAGAACATCACAGAAAATGTGCGCAGTCGTTGATAATGATTGTGGCGGTATTTGTAAATAAATTTAATTCCAAAAAACACCACAGCAATGGTATAAAATGTACCATAGACAAACCACTGGCTGGCCGGATTACCGCTGAGCAAGTAACTCAAAGGGTCAAAAAGAGCGATGATACCGGTGTTGTTTTGGTCCTCTGCGGTTAAACCCAAATATTGAGGATAAAAATAAAGTACAATGTAAAAACCCGTGAGAAAGAGCCCTAGCATCCATGCCAAAATCCCTCGGGAAGTCAAGGAGCTGAATTGAATACCGTCATTTTTTATACCGGCAATTTTGTTCTGGTACTGATTGACCCCAAACCATACAATACCAACACAAATGGCACTAAGGGAAAGTGTAAGCCACAAGGTTTTGTTTGGAAAACTAACATTAAAAGTCGCCAATAAGAGGATAAAAAGACCTGTAAAGCCCAGAAGTGTTGCTAATTTTTGCTGAAGCGAGAGGGTATAAGTTGTATCTCCGGTTGCTGAAATGTTATGGGCCATAATTATGCGTTAATTTTTAATTCATTTTTGAATTGTTCCTTAATATGTTTTTCATATCGTTTATAAAACTCCGGGTCAAAATGGGCTTGTTCTAAGTTTTCTATGATTTCATCTACGGTGTGTTTTTCGGTGAGCCATCGATCAAAAACCTCGTGACGCATTCTGATTCCAAATGTATTGATGCCCACAAATTTCCTAGATGCTATTTGGTAATTAATGGTGATGCATTTCTTACCATCTTCATGCAACCAGTGAAAATGAGCTTCTCCGTCGCGAGGTTGAGGAAACACCCAGCCATAGGTTTGGTATTCAATATCAAAAAATTTGGCACTGTTAAACCAATGTCCCGGTTTGTAAGCAGTTTTGTTGCCACAAATGGTTTGAGCGACCACTTCGCCCATCATTCTGCCGGTGTACCAAACGGCTTCAATGGGTCTGCGTTCACCGGTGGTTTCCTGTTGCTCTGCACAATCGCCTAGTGCATAAATATTTTTAAAATTAGTCTCCAGAAAGCGGTTTACTTTAACACCTCTGCCAAAATCAATTCCACTGTCTTTTAGAAAATCCATATTAGGACTTACCCCGGCAGTTAAGCCAACTAAATCACAAGCAATTTCTTCCCCGGTTTCTTCAACAACAACTGCTCTCACCCGCCCATTTTTATCGGCGATCATTTCTTTTAGATTTGTATTCAAACGTAAATCGATATGGTGTTCTTTGATATGGTTGTTAATAGCTTTTGCATCTTTTTCAGGAAGTACATTTCCCCAAAAATTGTGTTCCCTAACGAGAAAAGTAACGGGAATTTTTCGGGTGGAGAGCATTTCAGCAAGTTCGATGCCAATCAAACCGCCGCCAACTATCACAGCGCGTTTACACACCTTGTTGTTTGGTGCGTTTTCTTCCAGGAGATCCAAATCTTGTTTGGAATACAAACCTTGCACGCCCTTTAAATCCTGTCCCGGCCAGCCAAATTTATTCGGTTTTGAACCTGTAGCAATGATGAGTTTATCATAATGCATTGTTTCGCCGGTAGCGAGTGTGATTTTGTTTTCATTTGGGGAAACTTTGGAAACCCATGCCTTTTTTAATTTAATACGGTTTTTCTCCCAGAACCAGTCTTCGTAAGGCTTTGTGTGTTCATAGTTCATATGACCCATATAGATATACATCAGTGCCGTTCGTGAGAAAAAGTAATCGGTCTCACCAGAGATGATGGTGATTTTTTTATCTGATAGTTTTCTTATATGCCTTGCGGCGGTAACTCCTGAAATTCCATTTCCTATGATGATGACGTGTTCCATAAGGGTAAATTTGTTCTTATAACGACTGCAACAAACTTTAGGTCGTAATAGTTTCTATAAACTTAATACTTTTCTGAAGAATTTTAAAGTTCCATATCTTTATATACGTCTTTAAACCGTTTACGGATGTTTTGCGTATATAAAATTGTAAGCAATTGAATACTTCATTCGACTTAAAACCTATAAAACAATAAAAATGAAAACAATAACACTACTTTTTACATTCCTTTTTCTTAGTGCAGCAAATTATTCGCAAGATAAAACTACGCAGTTTTTTGATGAGGCAGACGCGCTGTTTGGCAAATATGTGACCAACGGCTTGGTAGATTATGCCGCCATTAAAAAGAATCCTGAATTATTAAACAGTTTGTTAGCTAAAGCGAAATATATTCAGGTGGATAAGAGCAATGCCAAAACTTATCAAGCCTTTTGGATCAATGCTTATAATATTGCAACGATTAAAGGTGTGGTGAATAACTATCCCTTAAAATCGCCGCTGGATGTGACCGGTTTTTTTGACAAAACAACATACGACATCGGTGGTAAATCAATTACCTTAGATGGTATTCAAAAGGAAATGTTGCAGGCAGTATTTGACGAGCCGCGTTTTCATTTTGTACTGGTCTGTGCCGCTGTAAGCTGTCCTCCAATAATCAATAAAGCGTATCGCCCGGAAACTTTGGAAAAGCAATTGCAAGAGCAAACGGTAAAAGCATTAAATGATGCTCAATTTCTACAACTTAAAGGAAAAAAAGTTCTTTTTTCCCAAATCATGAAATGGTACAATGAAGATTTTACCAAAAACGGGCAATCTCTTATTCAATTCACAAACAAATACAGAAAAGAAAAAATTTCTGAAGATTGTGAGGAAGGTTTTTATGAATATGACTGGCGATTGAATGGAAAATAAATTTCCATTTCTTTTTTTCTTACTATTGTAGAAAAATAGTTCCAATGATTATTCGGTATATATCTTGCTTGCTGCTTTTTATCACATTTACTTCATGCTCTTCTCAGGAAAAAGAGCGAGTTTCAAAAATCAACGGCGTAAGTTTTGTCGCTTCACGTGATGTGATTGACAGCACCCATATTCAACCGGTAGTGGAGGTAAACGCAAACTGGGCTGCAGTAATGCCTTTTGCCTTTATGCAATCAAAGGACACGAGCGCAATTGTTTTCAATATCGAAAGGCAATGGTGGGGCGAGCGGGAAGAAGGTGCCAAAAAGACAATTCATTTAATGAAGCAAAGAGGGATTAAAGTAATGGTCAAACCCCAAATATGGATAAGACGTGGCGAATTTACCGGAAACATCGCCATGCAAAAAGAGGAAGAATGGTTAGAGCTGGAAAAAAATTACAAAGATTTTATCTTGTTATATGCCCATTTGGCCGAAGAAACCGGCGCAGAATTATTCTGTATCGGCACAGAATTAAATGGGTTTGTTTTTTCAAGACCTCATTTTTGGAAGCAGCTCATCACCGAAATAAAAACCGTTTACAAAGGCAAACTCACCTATGCGGAGAACTGGGATGCCAAAAGGCGCGTTTCTTTTTGGGACCAACTCGATTACATAGGTATCGATGCTTACTATCCTGTTTCCGAAAGCAAAACCCCCACGGTGGAAGAAGCACGTCTGGGTTGGCAAAAGCATAAGTTGGAAATCCTCGACCTGCACAAGCAATACAATTTACCTATACTATTCACAGAATACGGCTACCGAAGCAGAGATTTTGCCGGTAAAACACCCTGGGAATCTGAACGAGTGGAAGGGGAAGTCAATCACCTTGCACAGGAAAATTTAACCAAAGCTTTGTTTGAAGAATTCTGGAACGAACCATGGTTTGCCGGTGGTTTTCACTGGAAATGGTTTCATGACCACGAACGAGCAGGTGGCTTGGAAAACAATCAGTTTACAGTACAAAACAAACCTACCGAAACAGTTGTAAAAAAACATTACAGTACATCTTATTAAGTTTTGATGTTCCTTAAATAATAACGGTAAATGTCATCTGCAGAAGCACCAAACCATTTTTTTACATAAATGGTCCAGAAGTGGTATTGCAATCTCCAAATACCCTTATCCTCATAACGTCTTGCAGAAGTAGTCAGCCACTGTGGGATTACCACAAATTGCTTTCGTTTATAAAGTTCATTAATGAGGATATTGTCTTCGTAGATAATATAGGACTCATCATAACCGCCTATTTCATCAAAGAGTGACCGGGTAATAAACTGGCTTTGATCGCCACCTCGACACGCACGCCAGCTAAATTTAGTGAGCCAGCTTGCCAGCCTCAACCACCAGTGATTGTGGTCAAACCTCATTTGGAAACATCCGGCAGGATTTCCTTTTGTTACCTCGTCAAGAATAAATTGGTCAAAGCCTTTCGGCGGAAATGAATCTGCGTGAAGAAAATAGAGAATATCACCGGTTGCTTGTTTTGCACTGGCATTCATTTGTTTTGCCCTGCCTTTTTCCGAAGAAATTAAAAGTACATTTTCAGCTTTTGCTATAGCAACAGTGGTATCATCACTGCCTCCATCCACCACAATAATTTCTGAAATGTTTTCTGAATTAGAATTTTGTTTCAAATAGGGTAAAAGAACTGCAATAGCCTCTTCTTCATTTAAAACGGGAATAATGATACTAATCTTCATAGAACTGGACAAATATGCTTATTTTTTCTCATTCAAGCCCCAGTCATATTCCAAATAGGTGATGGTTGCACCGGGGTTTATTTTTGTGTTGCTGTATTGGTTGACATATTCAATGACGCTTTCGATATTATTTACTTTAAAATCCTTCTCATACCAGTCAAAAATTCTGGAGAGTTCTGCTTTGTTTTCGGAAATTTTATTTTCAAGGGAATTGATAAACTCCCTAGCGGCTCTGTCGAGTTGCTCATTGATGGATGCTGCAGTGTAAGCTTCATCCAGCAATTTGGGACAGGAAACCGAAGCACAGTTAATGGCAAAATGAAAACGCGGATCGTTCATTTTTTTTAACAGTCCGTTTTCTACGCCACCCAATGACATGTTGATATTTCCAATGGGAACAATGGCACGGGTCCAGGGTCCATTGATGTCTTTTATACTATTCACAGGATAATTTTCCACTATTAACTCCACCGTAAAAGCATTGTAAACATTGATGTAATAAGCCAGTAATTCCTGAACAGACCAATCCTTATCGGGTTTGTTTTGGGAGAGGTAATTGAGATAAGAAGTCAATGCGGCACGGTCTTTTTTAAAACCTTTGTAATCTACATTTCCCTCTTTATCCACGTGTTTTTTTAGCAAAGCAGTCCAGTCACTGTGATCCAGATTTACGGAAGAATTTGCCGTTGTGGAGGTTAATTTTTCAGGAACTTGTGGCGTGGGAAGCCCTCTGTTTGTGAGACCTGCCGCAGACAATAGGGCGCAGCCGGTGGTTGTAAATGCAAATAAACTTATTGAAAGTAATAGTATAAAAATTGATTTTTTCATTGTTTAGGTATTTATGAACTGTAAAGATAAATAGACCAAAGCTCCAAAAAAGGCAGCGATTGGAAGGGTCAATACCCAGGACAAAACTATCTTTGAAACCACTCTAATATCTGCTTTTTTAGTCACAGTTCCAATTCCGAAAATAGAGCCTACAGACACATGGGTGGTGGAAACAGGCAAACCGTGAATGCTTGCGGTTGTGACCAGTAAACCAGTGATGAGGTTTGCGCTCAATCCTTGCCCTGAACTCATGGGTGTGATTTTTTTGCTCTTTGTCAATCCCACTTTTTTTGCATTGAGAATTCCACCCACTGCCATTGCAAGACCAATGGCGAGCATGCCCCATTGTATATTGAACGCGTTAATGACCAAAAGAAGCCCCACAATTTTTGGGGTATCATTTAAACCACGTGCAAAACTTACTACTCCGGCACTCAAAAAGTGCAGGGCATCCATTACTTTTTGGATGGTTATTCCAAAAATTTCACCATCATATTTTTCGGTATAGAGTTCCTTTTTACAACTTACTATTTCGATATGTGAAGATTTAGAAACGACAAACGAATTGGCTTGCAACTGAACAGAACTTCCTTCCATTTCATTCACACAAAGACAACTGCTTTTTGAGACACCTGTTTTCTCCCTTATAAACCGAAAAATCAAGTAGGCAATAAAACTGAATACAGCAGCCATAAGAGGGCTTAGCAGTAAGGGAATTAAAAAGGAAGCCCCCAGTTTAGAAAAATTGAATTCCATACCCACGGCCATCAGTCCCGTTCCAAAAAGAGCACCCACCAACCCGTGAGTAGTGGAAATGGGCATACCGATTTTAGTAGCCAGAAAAACTGTTAATGCCGCTCCCGAAGCCACCGAAATCGCAAAAACAGGCATCTGGGTTAATTCATCTGGTACCAATCCGTTTCCGGAAAAGTTCTTGATCAATGCACTTGCCAAAAAAATAGCCGCTACAGACCCTACAAATGTGGTTAGTGTTGCCCAGGTGATGGCCCTTTTATAATTGGTGGTATTACTCCCAAAAAGCGTTGCCACCCCTTTGAAGTTATCATTAGCTCCATTTGTATACGCTAAAAAACAGGCTGCAAGAAAAAGCAGTATCAAAATCATAATTTACGGTTTATATATTAACAACAACCGCCACCATCATAGTGGAAGGTCGATTCACTGATAAAAATATCATCACGACCCAGATCTGCCAATGCACCGGCAGTTTTATCACAAATAGCCAACGGCTGATTTTTTAATAAAATATGTCCTTTCTTGTCGTCCAGAAATGGTTCGTCACCAAAATAAATAGCCGCTTTGCCGGTAAAAACACAGGGGCCGTCTGCGGGCATCGGGTCTTTGATGGCGGCAACTTCAATAGACTCGATGTAAATCAATTCATCAGTTGGGTAGTGTTTTGGGTCGAGAATGCGATAGGGTTTTCTGGCGCGAATTTCTATGGTTCCAAATCCCGCATCAGTGAGTGCTTTTACATAATCCGCAATGGGTAAACTTCCGCTGAGGCATAGCGCACGAAGGCGATCGTCATTGCGCAGGGTGCCGTTCATGGGTTGCTCACAAGTAGGGTCGCTCATCACCAGTTTTCCATGAGGTTTAAGAACGCGATACATTTCTTCAATAGCCATTTTTAAATCTTCGGCTTTAAAGATGTTGAACAGGCAGTTTTGAGCAGCCACATCAATGGAATTGTCTTCTACGGGAAGGTTAAGTGCATCGCCTTTTTTGAGTTCGACAAAGTCACTTTTAAACCAGGGGTTTTGTGCTTCGGCCTCTATAAAGTTTTTGCGCGAAGCTTCCAGCATTTCGTCTACCATATCAACACCCACAACACCTCCTTTTTGCCGGTTAAAATAGGCAAATTGAAGCAGTTCCATACCGCCGCCCACGCCCACATAGAGCATTTTTGGGTTGTTGGATAGGTCACGGGCATGAACAGTGCTTCCGCAACCGTAGTTCATTTCCTGCATGATTTTTGGGATTTTTAATCCGGGTAATTCCCATATTGGGTTAGTGGTGCAGCATAAGCCCACGTCAGGTGTTAGGGCTGCTTCTTTGTAGACATCGTAAGTGGTATCTAAATAGCTCATACTTTTTTGTTTTTTGTTAATTATTAATTTTTGAGCCGTACTATATTGCGGCTTTACTTTGATAAATTCTTTTATTAATATTCTTTATTTTATATACGATTAAAAAATAGTTCAGGTTTTAGCCCCGATAGCAGATTCCCCTCCCTAGCCCTCCCGTCTATGGCGGGGAGGGAACGCTTTCCCTGATTCATTATAATTCTTTTATCAAATGGCCGAAAAGTGCAACCAATTGTGGTTCTGCTTTGGCGGCCATGGCAAAAATTTCCTTTATGTTGACCGGCGCCAGATTATCCGGGTCACATTCATCTGTCAAAACGGAGACCGCCACCACGGGCAAGCTAAGGTGATTTGCGACAATGACTTCGGGCACGGTACTCATCCCCACGGCATCTGCACCTAAAATTTTGAGCATACGATATTCTGCGCGGGTTTCTAATTGCGGACCAACAACTGAGGCATAAACCCCTTCGTGAAGTTTAATACTATGGTTTTTTGCAATCTCTTTGATTTTTTTATTGATTTCTAGATCATAAGGAGCACTCATATCTGCAAAGCGCTCGCCCAGCTGGGAAACGCCTTTAAAAGCCAGTGGCGAATTCCCCTGCAAATTGATATGGTCATCAATGAGCATCAATTCACCTTTTTTGAAATCGAGATTGACAGCACCGGCTGCATTGGAAACCAAAAGGGTTTTGATTCCCAGTTGTTCCATAATGCGCACGGGATAAGTGACATCCTGCATGCTGTAGCCTTCATATACATGAAATCGACCTTGCATCACAACGACTTTCTTGCCGGAGAGTTCGCCAAAAATAAATTTCCCCTGATGAAACTCTACAGTAGCTGTGGGGAAATAAGGGATGTGGTTGTAGCTTACTTCTACTTCGATTGTAATGGCGTTGATGAGTTGTCCCAGACCGGTCCCAAGAATAATCCCAACTTCAGGAGTGCCGAATCCGCGGTCTTTTAAAAATTGTACGGTTTTGTTTAAATGTTCTTTCATAGTCCTCCCCCTAACCCCCTCCATACTTCGACTCTGCTCAGTAACCGGAGGGGGGATTGGGGCATATTTAGTTAGTTTTATTTAAAAATTGTTGAAAAATGGGTTCGTCTTTGATGTCGTCATAGACGTCAATGTCGTTGCGCTCTTCGAGTAATTCTAAGTGTTCATCTTTGAGGTCTATAAGTGTGTCGCGTAAAACTGTATCTGTACCCCATGCTTTGTTTTTGAAGAGTTCCGGCTTAAAGAGGTTCATCCCTAAAAGGTAATAACCTCCGTCTTCTGATGGCCCCAGCACATATTCAAACCTTTCCAGTGCTTTAAAGGCTTCTTCCAAATCTTCCTGAGTGATATCATAGAGGTCACTTCCTATAATAATGACGTTTCTATATCCGTTTTTAAACGCAGAAAGAAAGGCGTGTTGCATTTTTTCGCCTAAATCCCCTTCTATTTGTTGCTTCTTTATGAAGATATCCTCATCCCAGAGATCGTTGTGATGTACTTTTTCTGAATAATGTACCTCAACGTCAACAGGCAAATTTTCAGTGATGGACACAGTATGTTGTAAAAGAAATTTATAGATTTCCAAAGCTGCTTCATCCCCAATGGTTTTTGCCAGTCGGGTTTTGCATTTTCCAAGTTCCGGGTTTCTTGTGAAAATTATGAGTAAACCAGTACCCGCGAAGGCGGGTACCTCGTCTTTATTTGCAGATTTGGTTTTTTTATCGGTTTTCAAGTTTCTTTCTTTTTTCGTTAAAACACTTTTTCGCCCTTTAAAAGCCATTTTCCCCATTGTTTTGAATAAGCGTGGACTTTTTCGGTTTTATTTCCATCAGAATCAACGACCGGAAAACCTTTGTTTTTCCATTCAAAAATGCCTCCATAGAGATTTTTTACGTTAGTATAACCGGCTTTTTTTAGTTTTTCACCAATGTCTTCAGAGCGGATTCCCAGAGAGCAGTAAACTACAATAGGCCGGGTTTTATCTGTTGCAAAATTGACGAATTGATTTATGGAAAATTGATTGTAACCAATATAGACAGCTCCTTCAATTTTACTAACTTCAAATTCTTTTCTTTCGCGGGTATCCATCAAAAGAAAATCGGAATTGTTTTGTTGCATTTTTAATTCTTCAGCAGAAATATAGGGGATGCTTTCATCATTGAATTTGGATAAAACAGTATCCAGTGAATCCTGAGCCGACGCTCCGAAACCTATTAAAAGTGCTATGAGTTGAAACGTTTTTACCATGTACTAAGTTACTTTTCCCTGACAGCTGCTCCCGGCACCGGCCGTGCAACCATAACAGTGTTGTGAAATAATGATATTCCTGTCGTTTAAGAGGTCTTCATTATAATCTTTAATGTGTTTCACTTTACTGTCCACCTTCAACTCCAGCATCTGGTTAAAATCGCAGTCATACAGCCACCCATCCCAGCTAATGGAAATGGTATTGGTACACATCACATTTTCAACTGCTGCAGGATTGTAAGCTTCCACCAGTGAAGTCATATAGTCTTCATAGTTTTCTGAAGCAATGAGGTAATCTAGAAATCGTGCGATAGGCAAGTTGGTGATTGCAAAAAGATTGTGAAACTGAATATCAAAATCTTCTTTCAGTGCTTTTTTGAAGTCTTTTTCCATAGTTGCCTGGTCACCGGGTAGAAATGCTCCTGAAGGATTATACACCAAGTCAAGTCTCAAAGAACTGCCCGGCATACCATACCCCACAGCATTGAGTTCCTGCAAGGCTTTTATGGATTTGTCAAAAACACCGTCGCCGCGTTGTTTGTCTGTTTTTCCTCTTGTCCAGTGAGGCATCGAGGAGACAACGTGCACATTGTGTTTTTTGAAAAAATCAGGGAGGTCATAGTATTTCTTATTGGCACGAATAATTGTCAAATTAGAACGCACAATAAAATCTGCAATACCGGCTTTGGAAGCTTCTTCCACGAACCAGCGAAAATCGGGGTTCATTTCAGGAGCGCCACCTGTTAAATCCAGAGTATGCGCTCCTGTGTTTTTTATCACATCAAGGCACTGCATCATCGTTTCACGGGTCATGATTTCTTTCCGGTCGGGACCGGCATCAACGTGGCAATGCTCACAAACCTGATTGCACATATAACCCAGATTGATTTGCAGGATTTCCAGCTTTTTGGGCCTTAGGGGAAACTGACCAGTTTCAGCAATTTTATCTTTAAACTTGGGCAACTCACCGCTTTTGAAAATTCCATTTGAGAGAATTTCCAGTTGGCGGTTTGTTTGCGCGAGTTCGCTTTCTCTTTTATGTAGGGATTGTGTTTTTAATTTTGTCATAATAATAATTTAATCGGCACAAATAAACCTTGAACCTTGAATTTTAAACCTTGGACCGTTAACCGTCCAGTTTATTTACTTTATTCATCATCATCACCCCGTGCACGAGTGTTGCTCCGCTCTTTATAGCTGCACCTACGTGTATGGCTTCCATCATTTCTTCTTTGGTGACGCCACGTTGCAGGGTATCTTTTGTGTAAGCGTCAATGCAGTAAGGACATTGCTCAGTGTGTGCCACGGCAAGTGCAATAAGGGCTTTTTCACGAGCTGTGAGGGCACCTTCTTCGAAGACTTTTACGTAATAATCAAAAAATTTTGTTCCGAGTTCTTCGCTCCATTGGGTGATGTCACCAAATTTTTTAAGGTCTTTAGGATCGTAATAATTGTTGTTCATTTTTTCAATATGTTAGTTAATAAAATATACGAAAGCATTGCTGCTTTGGTTTTTTATTTGGTCGAGATTATTTTTATGGAAAGGGTTTAACTTTCGGGGGAACCCTTATTGAAAGAGGTGGAAGTAAAGTTACTTTTTATAGAATTCCAAGACGATACATTTGGTTTTGAAACCAAATTAATTTGAAGCAATTTAAAAATTTCTGAGGTGATTGTAAAATTATGAGTGAGGTAATAATCTGTATCATTTATGTTATCTAAATCATTATAAAAACGAAAAGTTGTAATTAAAGCGCCATTATTCTCAAGGAGTTTGACTAATTCTTTTCGTAATGATTTTTTTTGCCAAGGGAGTTTTAGAAATGCGTTTTTATCAAATAGGCTTTTGTGAAAAGATAGTAGATAAAAACCGCCATCAAAAGTGGGACCGATGGTTGTTTTTGATTCATTTAGATTTAACGTTGCCTGCCACAATTGTCTGTGATTTAATTCAGGACTGTCATTGCCAATGGTTATAATGTTTGAAAAACCTTTTTTGAAAACAAAATCTATAGCATTTGTAAAGCGTTCTCCAAATGTGGCCCCATTTTGCTCTTTTTCAGTTATAATAAAATAGGGCTGTCCTGTTTTTTTTACTTTTTTAAAAAGCTGATGATTTAATTCAGAAAATAATTCCAATCCTTTAGGGAAGTATTTGTTTTTACACTCTAAACTTGCAGATTGCGCAAAAATTAAAATAGCTGTTTTTTGATTCATTGTCATAAATATACTCCTTCTGTCGAAAACTTCAGGTAATTCCTAACAAATTTTATGAAAAAAAGAAAGTTTAATAAACTAATTAAAAATGTTTATATTCGTTAATAAAATGTTAACGAAATGCATAGTTCTTTAAGAATCTCATTCTGCTTTGGCTTGCTGTTGCTATTTTTAGTGAGTTGTAAGGAAAATAAAAAAACCACTCAAAATATTCAATCCTCTTCCCAAGAAGTTATGACTTCTATTCAAAAATCGGGGACAATCTCTGATATTGACGGCAACGTTTATCGTTACCTGGAAATGTGCGACGGAAATGAGTGGATGATTGAAAACCTAAATGTTTCAAAGTATAGAAACGGAGACGATATTCCTCAAGTTCAGGACCCAGAAGAGTGGGCTAATCTTACAACAGGGGCTTGGTGCTATTATTTGAATGACAGTTCTTATGGAGCCGTTTTTGGTAAATTATACAACTGGTATGCGGTAAATGATTCAAGGGGAATAGCCCCTGAAGGATGGCTTGTTGCTACAAAAGCGGACTGGAAAGAGTTAACAGATTGTCTTGGGGGTGAAAATGTAGCCGGTGGTAAATTAAAAGAAATTGGATCTTCACACTGGATGACACCTAATGTGGGAGCTGTTAATACCAGTGGTTTTTCTGCATTGCCCGGTGGTGGTAGAAGCAGTAAAGGTGATTTTACTATGGTTGATAATCTGGGGATTTTTTGGACCGAAACAAATTATGACGAACTTCAAGCCTGGATAAGGCACTTGAGTTACAGTAATACCTATGTCGTTGAGTTCTACAATGACAATAGGAATGGCTTTTCAGTAAGGGTTGTGAGGGAGTGAAACTAAATTTTATTTCCTTAAGCTATGTCCAATTAATTCCTAATTTTGGAGCTTTAAAAAAATCCTAAATGAAAAACTTATTTTTACTTTTCTTTTTGTCACTAAGTAGTATTGTAATTTGTCAAGAGAAGGGACATACAATTTATACTAAAGAAGGAGTTACTTATTTTACAAAAAAATATTCAACACATAAAGATGATATTTCTTTTAATTCGAATAAAAAGAGACAAAACATACCTTATTCGCAAATAGATAAAATAATGTACACCGGAAAAAAAGAAAATCAAAACTTTACAAAAAAATACATTTATTATTCTGAAGAAGCCGGTACTTTAATGATAGAACTCGTTGATGGAATAGCTTCATTATATAAAAGAAGTGAAATTGTTGTTACAGGTGCTGGTCCAATGGGGCCTACTACTTCAAGTAAAACCAGCTTTTATGTAAAAAGAGCTGATGAGAAAATTGCTGTAAATATTGGTATAAACGATTTGTTTAAAAGTTACAAAAAGACTTCAATAGACTTTTTTTCCGATTGCCCAAAATTAGTTTCTAAACTTGAGAATAAGGAGTTTAAGAAAAGAGAAATTGAGGAAGTCGTTGTTTTTTACAATGAAAACTGTACAAATTGACATTCTAATCAATTAAAAACTAAGCTGCTAGAAAATATCCAAAACTAAAAAATCCCCAAACATTAGCTGTATTGGGGATTTTAAGTGGTACCTCCAGGAATCGAACCAGGGACACACGGATTTTCAGTCCGTTGCTCTACCAACTGAGCTAAGGTACCAGTATGTGTTTTGGGCTGAGCCCGTCAAAGCAAAACGTAGTTAATGCTTAATAAGAGGGTGCAAATATAAATTTATTTTATTTTGCGCAAAGCATAAAAATAAAAAAAGTTTTAATTTCTTTAAGTGGTTTGTATATAATAAATTTTCAAATTGTATTTTTGTCGCTTATTTGATTATAAATGAACTTAGTAGTAGATGTAGGAAATACCTTAATCAAAATGGCAATTTTTGATAACAAGGTTTTGGTTTACAAAAAAATTGATGTAAAGTCTGATTTTGATAAGAATATTGAGTTTATTTTAGAAGAATTCCCATCAATAAATAGAGCGGCATTGAGTGTCGTGGGTGGATTTTCTGAAAAATCAAAACAAAAATTGAACAGGCATTTCAATGTTTTTGAAATTACATCACAGATTAAAACACCTTTTGTTAACGATTATGCAACGCCACTGAGTCTTGGTGTTGACAGGATTGCTTTGGTTAGTGCTGCAATTGGCCATTATCCTAAAAAAAATACTTTAATCATTGACGTGGGTACTTGCATTACCTATGATTTTTTAAACACTGAAGGGCATTACAAAGGTGGATCTATTTCTCCTGGAATTAATATGAGGTATAAAGCCTTACACACTTTTACAGAGAAATTACCTTTGCTTGATGCAAACACTCCAAATACAATCCTGGGTAATTCCACTCAAACATCCATTCACTCTGGTGTGATTTTTGGTGTAACATTGGAGATTGATGGGGTCATAAGTCATTACAAACAAGATTTTAAAGATTTAACAGTTATTTTAACAGGCGGTAATGCACATTTTTTGCGAGATAGATTAAAAAATAGCATATTTGCCAATTCAAATTTTCTTCTGGAAGGTTTAAACTATTTATTAGAATATAATCATTAATACATGATAAAAAGGCTTTTAGTAATAATTCTGGTATGTATTACTACAGTAACTTCTGCACAAGAAGCAACTTCATCTCCCTATTCTTTTTTTGGAGTTGGCTCAACAAACTTCAGGGGTACTGTTGAAAATAGAAGTATGGGAGGTATTAGTATGTATTCAGATAGTATCCACCTTAATTTACAAAATCCTTCCGGATATGCACATTTAAAATTAGTCGCTTTTTCAGTGGGGGGTGCTCATAAATATGTCACTCAGGAAACAACCCAAGAAAAAGGCACAGCTTCGTCAACTTCCATTAATTATCTTGCACTTGGAGTTCCTCTTGGAGAAAAGTTTGGTGCCGGTTTTGGAATTATACCCATAACTTCTGTGGGGTATAATTTAGAAAATCAATCTGGCGAGAGTATTGTACAAAACACCGGTCAAGGAGGTATGAATAAAGTTTTTTTGTCTCTGGGCTATCTTATTTCAGATCACCTAAGTGTGGGTATTGATGCAAACTATAACTTTGGTAATATTGAAAATAATTCATTACTTTTCAGTCCGGACGTTGAGTTTGCTACAAAAGAAACAAACAGGTCAGATTTATCTGGATTTAGTCTCAATTTTGGAGCCACCTACAGAAGGTTGATTACTGAAAAATTAGAAATGTTTTCAAGTATTACATACACGCCTGAAACTAATTTAGATTCTGAAAATTCCAGGCGATTTGCAAGTGTTTTTGTGCCTAATCTAGATTTTCAAATTGAAGTAGATCCACGAGATGTGGATGTAGAAGATTCTAAATTAACATTACCCTCTCAATACACTCTTGGTTTTGGAATTGGAGAACCCAGAAGGTGGTTTGTGGGTGGTGAATATACACTGCAAGAAACAAGTAATTTTACAAACAGAGCTTTCACAATTGATAATGTAAGCTTTACCAATTCTTCAAAATATAAACTGGGAGGGTTCTATGTTCCCAGACACAATGCACTTTCAGGCTATTTTAAAAAAATAACATACAGGGCAGGGGTTAGGTATGAAAATACAGGATTGGTCATTAACGATGAGAAGATAAATGAGTTTGGCATATCTTTTGGAGTAGGAATGCCTGTAGGGAGATTGTTTTCAAATGTAAACATCGGTTTTGAGTATGGAAACAGAGGCACTACAAATAATGGGCTGGTAAAAGAAAACTTTTTCAATACAATAATAAGCTTATCATTAAATGACAGATGGTTTATAAAAACACTTTACGATTAATATTTCATAAAAAATTAGTACCAATGAAAACTAAAATCACATTCTTATTTTTGGCATTGCTTTTTGCAGGTAAAACTAGCTATGCCTCAAACAATGAAGATTGTACAGTCACGCTATCACTTTTTGCTGAAGCGGCAAAAATTGAAAATTACAAAGCGGCTCTTCCTTACCTTGAAGAGTTGCGAAAAAATTGTGCTTCTTTCCATTTGACTATCTATCAATATGGAGAAAGATTATACAAAAACAGTATTGAAAACGCACCTCAAGATCAAAAAATGACTCAATATAACGAGTATAAGAAGTTACTTAGAGAGCGTTTACAACATTTTCCAAACAAAACTACAGAAGGAGGTATTTTAGCTGACTTTGCTCAAGTAATGTTTGATAACAAAATTGGCTCGACTCAAGAACAGTTTGACGCCTTTGATGCTGCTTATAAAAAAGACAAAGATAATTTTACAAGCCCTAAGGCCTTATATACCTATTTTTCACTTGCCATTGATCTGCACGATTCCGGAGAAAAAGATATTCAAGAAGTGTTTGACCTTTATGATGAATTGATAAGAAAAATTGAATTTGAAGAGAATACTTTAGCATCCAAAATAACTCCTTTAATTGAAAAGCAAGATGCCGGTGAAACGCTCAATCAATCTCAAACAAAACTTTTGAGTGCAGGGGAAACAAACCTTAAGGCTTACTCACAAGTAAAAGGAAGTGTAAATGGAAAACTGGGGATACTAGCAGATTGTGAAAATCTCATACCATTGTATGAAAGGGATTTTGAGCAGAAAAAAGGAGATTTAAACTGGCTGCAAGGCGCTGCTGGAAGACTTTCTGCAAAAGAATGTGAAGATCCTTTATTCTTTAAATTAGTACAGGAGTTGCATAATTTAAACCCTTCTGCAAGATCTGCTTACTATTTGGGTCAATTAGCAGAAGCAGATGGTAAACCAAAAGTTGCACTTGAATACTTTATCCAGTCTGCAGAACTAGAAACAGATGAAAACAGAAAAGCAAATACTTATTACAAGCTCGCAGAAAACTATAGAAAATCTGGCAATTCTAGTACAGCAAGGTCGTTCTACAGAAAGACACTCGAGGCTAAACCTTCTTACGGAAGAGCATACCTTCAAATAGCTAGAATGTATGCTGAAAGTTCTAATAATTGTGGGGAAACCATATTTGAAAAAAGAGCCATCAACTGGCTAGCTGCTGAGGAAGCCAGAAAAGCAGCACGTGTGGATCCTTCTGTCGCAAGTAATGCAAATGCTGCAGCACAAAGCTATATGGAGCGTGCTCCACAAAATGCAGATATATTTCAAGAGGGAATGGCAGGAAAGACTATCAGCTTTAAGTGCTGGGTAGGCGGTAGTGTTAGAGTACCAAACCTTTAAAATGAATTTTTTATCACATAGCTTAAAAAGCGTTATGATTGTAATTACAGTCCTAACGCTTTTTTCATGTGAAGGAAATTACAGGGAAATACAGCAATTGTCTGTTGCAGACCTGGGCCCCATTGCAGAGGGTAGCGGTGTTGATTTAAAATACACAGACTCCGGCAAACTGGTGGCAAATCTTATAACACCCACTTTGCTTGATTTTTCAAATTATAATTATTCTTTTTCAGAATTTCCAGATGGTCTTGAAGTGCAATTTTGGAACGAAAAAGGAGATAAAAGTACAGTTACATCAGACTATGGAATTCATTTTGATGAAGCAAATTTGGTCGATTTAAGAGGTAACGTAGTTTTAATTACAAGTGATAGCCTGAGGTTGAATGCTAATCAACTCTACTGGGATCAAAACAATAAATGGGTTTTCACAGACCAACCTTATAAAATAATATTTAAAGACGGCTCTTTCAATGATGGAGGCCGTTTTGATTCAAGTGAAGATTTCAATACCTTTATGTCAAGAAAGAATGTTGGGGTACAATATGTTGATAAAACCATAGACGATGAATAAAACAGTTTACAAATTTTTTGAATACGCATATTTAGCTATGTTTTTACTATCTCTTTTTGCAGTTATAAGCAATTGGAATAGCAATCCCGATAGGGCTAATTTATTTATATTCTTTGGTGTAGTGGCATTATTTATGTTCTTCTTTAAACGCAACTTTAGGAAAAAGCTGGAAAAGCGTCAACAAAACAAAAAATAAATTTTATTTGTATAACTCATAAATGACTCATTATGAGTTTTTAGAAACTAGATCTTCATATAAAATAAGGTCATTTTAACAGAATATATTCCATAGCAAAATTATTTTTAATAATATGTGAATTTTTGAGCAATAAGTTTTTCATAAGTTGTTCAAAAATGGTATTTTCGCCCCCTATAAAATTTCATAAAAAATGGCAGTATTAAATAAAATTAGACAACGCTCGGTATTTTTGATTATCATTATTGCAATGGCACTCTTTGCATTTGTATTGGCAGATGTATTTCAAAACGGTGGATTTTCATCCAACAAAGAGCAAAATACAGTAGGAACAATTAATGGGACTGATATTTCCCGAAATGATTTTCTAAATAAAGTAGAGAATGCTCTACGAAATATGGGAGCAAACGCCACAAACCTACAAGCAGCAAATGCTGTTTGGAACAATGAGGTGCGTGCAAACTTGTTTAGAGAACAATTTGAAAAATTGGGCTTACAAATAAGTGATGAACAATTGCAAAATGCATTGGCACAAAATCTAAGCGGAAACCCCACATTTTCAAATGAAGCCGGTATTTATGACCCTTTTAAAGTACAAGAGTACCTTGCAGACGTAAAGGAAAATGCTCCACAGCAATATGCCCAATTTGTGGAGTTTGAAAAAAGCTTAAGCCAAAATGCCATTGAACAAACATATTATAGCTTAATAAGAGCCGGTTTAACAGCGACCACTTTTGAAGGAAAACAAGAACACAAATTAGAAAATGATAAAGTAGATATTGAATTTGTACAAATTCCCTTCTCAAGTATTCCTGATGAAGAAATTGAAGTTACTGAAAAAGACATCGAAGACTACATAAAGCGAAATGCAAAAAAATATGAAGTAGAAGCAGCTGTTGATTTTCAATATGTTCTTTTCGCTGAAAATCCTTCAGAAGATGACGAAACAACTATTGAAAACGAAATAAAAGAACTTTTACAACCTCAAATCAAATACAATTCAATTTCCGGGTTAAACGATACACTTCCAAGCTTTCAGGAGGCAACAGATATTGCAGCATTTGTTTCTCAGCACTCAGAAGGGCAATTCACAGACAGGTGGGTATTTAAACAACAGCTTAATCCAGATGCCGACACCCTTTTTAGTCTTAACAAAGGCGAAGTATATGGGCCTTATAAAACACAAGGACGAATTAATTTAGCAAAGGTTACAGACATCCGCCAAATGGCAGATTCTGTAAAAACTAAGCATATTATGATTTCCTGGGATGGCCTTGAAACCGCAGGTTCAAACAGCAGAACAAAAGAAGGAGCAAAGTCACTTGCAGACAGTCTTTTAAATGTTATTAAAAGAGATGCGTCAAAATTTGAAGACCTCGCAATTCAATTTTCTGATGATCCGGGCGTAGAAGAAAACAAAGGTGACCTTGGATATTTAACTCCCGGTTCAGTTTCTATTAAAGAATTTAATGATTTTGCCTTTGAAAATAACAGAGGAGATATCGAAATCATTGAAACAGAATTGGGTTACTTCATTATTAAAATTGAGGAACAGAAAAACATACAAAAAGCTATTAAAGTAGCCTATATAGTTAAAACGATACAACCTTCAGAACAAACTCTTAATCAAACCTTCACAGAAGCAACACGTTTTGAATCCAAAGCATTGAGTACAGATTTTATTTCGGCAGCTAAGGAAGATGAAATTAGTGATGTGAGACCTGTCAATCGAGTGGGTGAATTGGAAGAAAATATTCCCGGCATTGGAGCAAATCGCGAAATTGTGAATTGGGCCTTTGAAAAAGAAACAAAAGTAGGAGCTATCAAAAGATTTAATGTTAATAATGGGTATGCTATAGTACAACTCACAAATAAAAACCCAAAAGGTTTGATGCCCGCTTCAGAAGCATCGGCTCAAGTAACTCCTTTGGTTAGAAATGAGAAAAAAGCAAAACGCATTTTAGACAACAATAAAGCGACAACACTAGAGGAACTGGCTTCTGCAAACAATGTTCAGGTAAAGCGTGCAAACGCCCTTAATAGAAAGTCACCACTCATTCCCGATGCCGGTACAGAACCAAAAGTTGTGGGTACTGCATTTGGCCTAAGCCAAGGGCAATCCTCTGGACTCATTGAGGGTAAAAATGGAATCTATATGGTGAGGGTGCTTTCTACCACAGAAGCTGCTCAAAGAGAAGATTTTACTTCCTATATCACACAAATTAACAACAGACGGGCATCCAATATCAATGCAACTGTTTTCAATGCGCTTAAAAAGAAAGCCAAGATAGAAGACCGTAGAGCAAATTTATATTAAGAATTCGACTTAAATTATTTAAAAAAGCCTTTCAAAACTGAAGGGCTTTTTTTATTTCAACATCTTCTTAAACGGAATAATAGTAGTATACCCTTTTTCTTCAAAATAAAGAGGAGCTTGTTTGCCGGTTGCCAGAATAAAATCACCACCCCAGGCTCCTAGGCTTTTTACACTCCCGTTGTAATCCGAAAACAGGCTTTCCTTAATTTTTGGGATTTTTAATAAACCTGATAGCAGATTTTCATGTCTTTCAATTAGCGATTCAAATTGAGATAAAGTTGCGCAATTGATAAACGCTTCAGTGAGCTTGTTTGCGTCTTGTATAAGCGCCTCCTTGTTTTCAGATAGCGCATTGTAATGAGCGATGGCTTTTTTACTATCCTGTTTTTTATTGAGATAAACAAAATAGAGTTCCTCAGTAAAATTCCAGTTTAGATTTAGTTTTTGAAATTTTGGAGGCTGTTGAGAATTTGAGTAAACTAACGGTACATCAGATTGGGCACAGGCGATGTCATAACCGCTTCCGCGAAAGCTTTTTTCCAGAAGTTTAAAGGCGTTCACCTCAGCCCACTGTGCACAATTGTTTATCAATGTCGAAGAAGTACCCAGACCCCATTCCCGAGGGAAATTCATAGTTGTGACAACCTCAAAACCTGAAGAACCGGAAAGAAATGCCTCATTTAATTTTTTTGCTGAAAGTAATATGTCCAAAAGTGTTTCAGCAATTTTTTGATCAGTACTTGATTTGATAGTTAATTTTGGGTTTATTTTGAAAGCTGCTTCAAACCAAACAGCTCCTTCTTCATTTTTGCTTGTCCAGTTTATACCATCTTTTTCTGTCGTGCTCACCATTAAATCCTGACCATAAACCGTGGGAATTGCCAGTGCTTCTGCACCATCAAGTACCAGATACTCTGATGTGAGTAATAGTTTTCCGTTGCTGTAAAAGTGTTTTTTCAAGGTTTATGGTTTTGATTCGCACAAGCCGCTTTGCTCGTTTCTGTTTTTTGTTTGAGCCGTCATATATTACAGCTGTACTTTATGGATTTTATGTAATTTTTTTATTTTGGAATTTGGTACTTTTTAATTTCTTAGGGAATCAATAAATGCAATAACTGCACTATGAGAAATGGTTGTATTTTGAAAATATGCTATCGTTTTTTCTTTTTCTACTGTGTTGGCATTTAATTGATTGAGAATATTCATCAAATGCATTTTCATATGGCCTTCTTGTATGCCTGTGGTGATAAGTGATTTAACAGCGGCAAAATTTTGAGCTAAACCTGTCACTGCCATTATTTGCATGAGCTCTTTTGCAGTTGGTTTTTGAAGAATGGCTAAAGCTACTTTTACCAGAGGGTGTAAGGAAGTAAGGCCACCTACAGTTCCAACGGCCAATGGTATTTCTATCCAAAAGCGAAAGGTATCTCCGTGAATTTCTGCATTTGTTAAACTGGAATAGTGACCGGTTCTTGAGGCAAAGGCATGTACACCGGCTTCTACAGCTCTAAAGTCATTTCCAGTGGCGAGAACAACTGCATCAAGACCGTTCATGATACCTTTGTTGTGTGTGACTGCACGTCTGGGTTCTGCTTTGGCAATCTGGATAGCCCTTACAAATTTTTCAGCAAAATAATGGCCTTCAAACTCGGGTGTTGTAAGTGAGTCGATTTTACATGAAACTTCGGCTCTCACAAGGCACTCAGGGACATAGTTTGAAAGGATGCTCATCACCACTTCAATTTCTTTTTCGCTCGACGAAAAGCCATCAAACTTCAAGGCTTCCTCTTTGAAAGTTTTGGCAAATTGCTCGAGGCAACTGTTTATAAAATTGGCACCCATGGCATCTGCTGTTTCAAAAGTACAGTGGATGTGATAATAACCTTCAAGAGTTGCTGTTTTGTCTATGAGTTGAATATCTAAAACACCACCGCCTCTTTTTTTCATGTTTTTAGAAAAGTCAGCTACGCTTTCAATAAGCCTGGGTTTTACCGTTTTAAAAAAGGCAGTAAGTTTTTCTTTATCACCAAAATAATTAAAGTGCACCTGACCGTTTTTTGTAGTTGAAAGAACTTCAGCTTTAAAACCACCCCGATCGAGCCAAAATTTTGCAGCATTACTTGCAGCAGCAACCACAGAGCTCTCTTCAATAACCATTGGGATTGTGAATAGTTTATCGTTAATAAGAAAGTTTGGTGCAATAGCAAAAGGAAGATAAAAGTTGCTGATGGTGTTTTCTATAAACTCGTCGTGAAGCTGTTGTAATTTGCTGTTACTGTTCCAGTATGAAAGCAATATCTCTTTAAATGTCTCATTTTCTTGAAAGTAATGTTCAAGAAGCCAGTCTATTTTTTGTGTTTTATTAAGTTTTGAAAACCCGGAAACTTTTTTTGACATTTTTCTAAAATTGAAAAGCAAAGATAAGACTTCCTGAAACGTTTTGGAATGTTTTTATCCCGGCTTTTCATTCATTTATTTTCAAAAAATGGTATAGAGCCTTGTATTTAATGGGTAAAAAATGCCAATTTTTGCTTATTTTTTAGTAAACTTGACGTTACAATTTTTTAACTATATCATTATGCGTTTTCATCATACAAATCTTTTTGTTTTCCTATTTTTTACCGTTGGTTTAATTTCTCAAACAAACCAAATTACCCTAGAAGAAATATGGGGTGGTGAATTTAGAACGTCCTCTCTTGAACGGCTCCATTCCCTTGAAAACGGGAATCAATATTCGGTTTTAAATTATGACAGAACCACAAGAACATCCACTGTGGATGTATATGATTACAACACTTCAGAAAAAGTAGCTACTTTAATTAACTCTGCAGACCTTTCAGAGATAGATCAAATTGTTTCATACAGCTTCAGCAAAGATGAAAAAAAGATGTTGATCGCTGCTTCAATAAAATCTATTTACAGAAGGTCAACTCTGGGAAGTTATTATGTATATGATTTAGATTCAAAAAAACTCACATTGGTTTCAGAAAACGAGATTCAAGAACCTTTATTTACTCCTGATGGATCAAAAATTGCTTATGGGTATGAAAATAATCTTTACATAAAAGACCTTGAAAGTGGTGAATCCATTCAAATTACCTTTGATGGAAAGAAAAATCACATCATCAACGGTATAGGTGACTGGGTGTATGAAGAAGAGTTTTATATCGTAAGGGCCTTTGACTGGAATGCATCTGGTGATCAATTGGCGTTTATTCGTTTTGATGAAACAAATGTGCCCGAATTCTCTATGGATGTTTATGGTGATAAACTTTACCCAACGCAAGAAGTGTTTAAATACCCAAAAGCAGGCGAAACCAATGCGGAAGTTTCCCTGCACCTGTATGACTCAAAATCTAAAACAACTTCCAAAATTGATTTGAGTGATTTCAATAGTTACTACATACCCAGATTGCAATGGACAAACGATACTAATATTTTAAGCTTTCAGTTAATGGGAAGACAACAAAACGAGCTTAATCTAGTTTTTTATGATGTCACAAAAAACACTTCTAAACTTATTTTAAATGAAAGAGATGATGCATACGTAGATGTCACCTTTGACCTTACTTTTCTGGATGATAACAGCTTTATTTGGACCAGTGAAAAAAGTGGTTGGAACCACATTTATCATTACGATAAAACCGGAAAATTACTAAACCAGATTACAGATGGAAACTGGGAAGTAACCCGCTATTATGGATTTGATGAAAAAACCAATCGTGTTTTCTATCAAAGTACAGAAAATGGTAGTATCAACAGAGGAGTTTATTCCATAAAAGTGAATGGAAAGGATAAGACACAACTCGCAGTTTCTCCGGGAAGAAATGAAGCCTCTTTTAGTGCTGACTTTAGTTTGTTTATCCACACTTATTCCAGCACTACAACACCACCTGTTTATTCTTTGCGAAATGCAAAAGATGGTAAGCTTGTGCGTGTAATTAAAGACAATACAGAACTTCAAAAAAAATTAGAATCTTATGTAATGTCACCTAAAGAGTTTTCAACCATTACCCTTAATGGTTATGAACTCAATATGTATATGATAAAGCCCCAAGATTTTGACCCCAATAAAAAATACCCATTGTTTATGTTTCAATACTCAGGTCCGGGTTCTCAAACGGTTGCAGATACTTGGCACAATAATAATGACTACTGGCATCAGATGCTGGCACAGGAAGGCTACATTATAGTGAGTGTTGACGGCAGAGGTACCGGCTTAAAAGGCAGGGATTTTAAAAAAATGACTCAAAAAGAACTGGGTAAATTTGAAACAATCGACCAGATTGATGCAGCAAAAAAGCTGGGACAGCTTCCTTACATTGATGAAAACCGCATTGGGATTTGGGGTTGGAGTTATGGCGGATTTATGTCTTCAAATGCTTTGTTCCAGGGCGCGGATACATTTTCAATGGCTATAGCAGTAGCGCCGGTGACCAGCTGGCGATTTTATGATACCATTTATACAGAACGCTATATGTTGACGCCACAAGAAAACCCTGACGGCTATGACAAAAACTCTCCCATTTATCATGTTGATAAACTTGAAGGAAGCTATCTTCTGGTTCACGGTAGTGCAGATGACAATGTGCACGTTCAAAACACGACTCGCCTGGTAGAGGAATTGGTTCAAGCAAATAAGGATTTTGATTGGCTGATTTATCCCGATAAAAATCACGGAATATTTGGTGGTAATACACGACTTCACTTATACAATAAAATGACCAAATTTGTAAAAGACAATCTTTAATTCCTGTAAAAACAGCCTTTCAAGATGATTAAATTTAAAATGCCCAACACTTTAGCATTACTATTTTTTTTAATGGTTTTAGCTTTGGTTGCTACCTGGATAATTCCTCAAGGACAATTTGATACCCAACTTAGTGAAAGTGGAAGGGAAATGGTAGTTCCCGGTTCCTACCAAGTGGCAGAAGACCACCACTATTTGAGTCCGGTTTCTTTGTTTACGGCAATTCCAAGAGCTTTTGCAGATGCACAAGGGATTATTTTCTTTCTGTTCATTATTGGTGGTGTTCTCGCTATTATCAAAACAACAGGCACAGTAGATGCTTTATTAGGCAAATTACTGGAAAGCCTTGGAAAAAAACCGGGTACTTTAATCTTTACCGTTGTTTTTGTATTTGCACTACTTTCAAGCGTGATGGGCGCATCTGCAGAGTATATCCCTTTTGTTCTCATTCTGGTAGCGATGTGCAGGGCGATGAATCTCGATAGCTTGACGGCTGTGGGCATCATTATCGCGGGTTATGGAGTGGGCTATGGAACGGCCGCTTTTAACCAATACACGGTAGTGGTTGCAAATCCCATTGCCGGTTTGGACGCTTATGATGGCTGGCCTTTGCGTTTGGCAATTCTGGTTCCCTTTTCTTTAATCGCCGGACATCATATTTACAGATATTCCTTAAAAGTTAAGAAAAATGCAACATCAAGCTTGGTATATGGAATTGAACCGCCTGCCGGAGCTGAGCCACCCAAAGAATACCCATTACTTAAATGGAGACACTTAGTGATTCTTTTAGGATTTTTTGCCGCATTAGGCACTGCTGTATGGGGAATTGCAACCCGAGGATGGTATTTAACAGAATTAGGCGCAGCATTCCTTATTTTGGGAGTCTTTACGGCAATTATTGGGAAAATTGGTCCTAGTTTGGCCGCCGAAAAATTTGTTATTGGTGCTAAAGATCTGGCAGAAACAGCCCTGCTTGTTGGTGTTGCCAGAGGAATTGCACTCATCATGGAAGACGGTCAGATTTTACATACCATTGTTCAAGGGCTTTCGGTTCCTTTATCTTCTGTAGGTCCTGAAATTGCCGGAGTGGGAATGATGGGTATGCAAACAATTCTCAACTTTTTTGTGCCCTCAGGAAGCGGACAGGCTTTTGTAACGATGCCGCTTATGGCACCATTGGGAGATTTAGTGGGTGTTTCCAGACCCATTTCTGTATTGGCATTCCTCTTTGGTGATGGTTTTGCAAATATGCTGGTACCCACCAATGCCGTTTTAATGGGAATTCTTGGCTTGGCAGGTATTCCTTATGACAAATGGTTTAAGTTTTGTTTGCCATTATTGTTTAAACTTCTTGCTGCTGCTGCTGTTGTTATTGTTATTGCAGTGATGGTTGGCTATGCTTAAAACACTTTATAAACTAAAAATTTAATATAAATTAAAAGATGACTACAACAGAATCAAAACTCCAAAAGGAGTTTTTAGGGCACCCCGCGGGTCTTTACATTATGTTTCTTACAGAATTGTGGGAACGATTTAGCTTCTATGGTATGAAAGCCCTGCTAATTTTTTATTTAACAAAATATCACCTTTTTACTGATGATGCAAGTTATGTTTTGATAGGTAGCTACGCGGCGCTGGTTTATGCAATGCCTGTGCTGGGAGGCTATCTGGCAGATCGATATTTGGGTTTTAGAAAAGCAATCATTTTTGGGGCGATTTTACTGGTTTGTGGTCATTTAGGCTTGGCGTTTGAAGGCAATCAAGCAAGTGTAGCTTCAAACGGTTTAATTACTCAGGATAATTTTGCACTTCAAGTTTTTTACTTCTCATTGGCTTTAATTATTCTGGGAGTTGGGTTTTTAAAAGCAAATATTTCCTCTTTAGTTGGAGAACTTTATGAAGTGGGTGACAGAAGAAGAGATTCCGGGTTTACTATTTTTTATATGGGCATCAATCTGGGTGCTTTTGCGGCCACTTTTATTTGTGGATGGTTGGGTGAGAATTATGGTTGGGGTTACGGTTTTGGTGCAGCAGGTTTAGGGATGGTTTTTGGACTGTTAACATTTATCTATGGAAGACCCTATTACCTTGGAAAAGGAGAGCCCAAAGACCTTGAGAAACTTAACAAAAGGGTTTTTGGACTTAAAACAGAGCATCTTATTTATGTGTTAAGTATTTTATCGTTAGTACTAATTTGGCAAATGGTTCAAAGACACACAGTTGTTGAATGGCTCTTGATTGTGGGTATTGTGGGGTCTTTTGTCGCTATATTTTACTTTGCTTTTTCACAACCGGATAAAGTAGTGAGAGATAGATTGATGGCATTACTGCTGTTAATTATTTTTACGATTGTTTTTTGGGCTTTGTTTGAACAAGCTTATGGGTCATTAAATTTATTTGCAGACCGTGTGATTGATCTCAATATTTTTGGATGGGAAATTTTGGCGCCATACTTTTTAAGTTTAAACTCCTTATTCATAATTACTTTAGCTCCTGTTTTTGCTTGGTTATGGATAAAAATGGGGAAATATAACCCCAATACGGCTGTTAAGTTTGGTATCGCAATTTTACTGGTAGGTCTTGGTTTTGGGGTACTTGTCTTTGGTATAAATATTTCAGAAACAGGTAAAGTAGCCGCAATATTTTTAGTAATAACTTATTTGTTTCATACGATGGGCGAATTGTGTTTGTCTCCCGTAGGTTTATCAGCAGTAACAAAACTTTCTCCCGGAAAAATTGTTGGATTTATGATGGGTGTTTGGTTTTTAGCAACAGCAGCTTCAGAATACCTGGCAGTTGTTTTGGCTCAAATTGCTTCGGTTGATTCTGTTGGTGAGGTAGTTGATTTAGCAAAAGCCAAAGCTGCTTATCTTGAGTTGTTTGAGTTGTTGTTTATCATTGGAGTAGTTTCCGGGGCATTATTATTAGCAATCTCGCCACTCATTAAAAAATTGATGCACGGAGTAGATAGGGAATTAAATAATTAAAAATCAAGTTGTCTGGGCATTTAGTAGTGCAAAATAAATTTAGTATTTTTGGAACGCTTTTTGTCCTATTTTCGTAAGCTTTTCAGCGAAAACCGACTTAAATTAAAACAGTTATTATGAAGTATATTATTTTATTAATTGCATTTGTTTTGGCTCCACAGCTTGCTCAAGCTCAGGAAATCAACTGGATGACGATGAATGAAGCTCTGGAGGCACAAAAGAAAAATCCCAAAAAAATATTTATGGATGTCTATACCGTCTGGTGTGGCCCCTGCAAATTGCTTGATAGAAACACCTTTACAAACAAAGACGTCATCAATTATTTAAACAAGAATTTTTATTCAGTTAAATTCAATGCTGAAGGTACAGAAGAGGTTACATTCAAGGGATTTACATATACAAATCCGCGTTACCAGGAAGGGCGAAAGGGAAGAAACGGTACCCATCAATTTACCTCTGCTCTAAAAGTAACCGGATATCCCAGCCTTGCTTATTTTGATGAAAAGGGTAATTTTATTCAAGCAGTTGCCGGATACAGAACACCCCAGCAATTGGAGATTTTTCTAAAAATGATGGCGACAGATGATTACAAAAAATTAACCACCACTGAGGCCTGGAACGAGTACCAAAAAAACTTTGTGAGTACTTTTCAATAAAAAGGGTTTTCCAAGTGGGCGGGGAGAAGCCATAGATTATGAGCCGATGTTACCTGCCGTATTTTTTTCGGACTTTTTGAAATCGTTTTTCAGATGTTTGTAAAATAATGATTCTATTTATAGCCATAGAAGTGAACTCTGCTGACTTTTCTTTTGTCAAATATGTTATATTATAAGTTTCAACTAACAGTAATTTTTTTAGTATTTCTCTATTTGCTATCGGATATCCATTTACAATTACTAAAGGTTCAGGGTTTCTGTTTCTGGTATCACTTATTTTAATATCAGGATTTCCATGTGAAACTGTTACTCCATAGCTGTTTTCACTACCATCTGCATCTGGATTGAATTTTAGAACCTTTAAGATTAAAGAATCAACATATTTGTATAGTTTCTGCTCAGACAAGTTGTCAAACCTCATTATTTTAAGTTCCGAATCATTATTTTTTTTAAGCTGAACGATTCTAAATTTTTCAATTAGGTTACTATCTTGATAATGTACTATAACTTGACCAAAGTCCGTTTTACGTATTTTAAATTTTTCCTTATCAGAATGATTTATTCTTTTTGTTTTTGAGGTACAAAGATTAACTTCACTTATTTTAAAAGTTCTTTTTTCTATTTCCCACTTTACAAATTCGCAGAGCTTTTTCTCAAGATTTTTTAAAGTTCGAGTAAATAGGATGGTGTCGTTCTTATAATATTGTCCGAATTGATTATCTGAGTACCATTCTCCAACCAAATCTTTCTTCTTTGTTTGAGAGTAGGAGAGGCTTGTTAGAAATATAAAACTTAATGTTAGTAGTATTATTTTCATTCGTTTTTATATGGCAGATAACATAGTATATACAATATAAATATATCATTTGTTGCTGATATATTCCATTCCTAATATACTATATTGTTTTGATTTATAGTCTATATACACCTAATGGGCTGTATAAACGATTTGTTTATTTTTAAAAACTTAAATCGCGAATTTAAAATAAACCTTCAATCCAACACAAACGCTCCCTCTTTTCCGGTATGGTGAAACGGGAGTTTTCTTTTTTGAGCCGTTTCGCGCCAGCGATTCACATAAGTGGTATAGTTACTGCCATCTGCAATGATTCTCTTTGGTTTCAAACTATCTATCATTCGCTCTAAGTGAACACGCGGGCTGTTTCTCAAAATCACTAAATCAACCCCGTCTTGAACCGAAGGATACACACTCAGGCTGTCAATGACTACAATAGTTTTGTGTTTATACCGAAATGTTTCCAAAACAGATTTTGTAGCATTGTGTTTGATTTTTGATTTGGTCTTGTAATTCTTAATCAAAGTTTCCTTGTTCATTTGTTCAGCATCCAGATTTGAAAACAAGTTGAGTTGATTCCCATTTTTAATGCCAAAAATGGAGTTTCGGCTTTTGTGAAAAACTACAAATTCTTGATGGGCGGCTTTCCTTTTATTCCAAATAAAAACAACTTGCAAGCAAATAACTGCAGATAGAACGTAAACAACTCGCCTACCCGAAAACTTTTGGAGCACCAGGATTAAAGTAATTATAATTAAATAAAGTAAAACAACCTGTAGTTTTGTGAATGTGAGCCCATCAAAATAAAAGCTCTTTTGGCTTGCCGCCCAATTGATAAAATAGACCAGGCCATCCAGTAAAGCTGTATAGCCATCAATCATAAACTGGGGTAAAGCTTTGAAGGTCGCCAGAAGGATTACTAAAATTCCAAAGCCGAGAATCAATCCCAAAAAAGGTAAAACCACCAGATTGGTCACAAAAAACAAACCGGGGAAATGATTAAAATAATAAATGCTCAAAAAACTAACACCCAGTTGTGCAGAACAACTCACCGTAAAAATTTCCCAGAGTTTTCTGTCAACAATCGTTTTGGGATGATAGTGTTTTTGCAACATAGGGTTGATCCAAATAATTGCAAAAACCGCGAGATAGCTCATTTGAAATCCAATGTGAAATAGTAGGTTTGGATTGAGCGTCAACAGCAAAAAGGCAGATGCAAGCAAGGTGTTGAAAGTGCTGGTTTCGCGATTTGATTCCATCGCATACGCCAAAAAGGAAAACATAGTCACCGCCCTCAAAACTGAAGGCGACAAACCGGCAATCACTGCAAACATCCATAAACAAATCACCACACAACAAATTTTGATGGTTTTGCCACTTCTCAATCGCTCCAGCGGCTTGAAAACAAATTGTAAAATCAGCATGATAATCCCCACGTGAAGTCCTGAGACTGCAAGTATATGCACCGCCCCGGCAGCAGCAAAATCTGAATATACCTCCTGAGAAAGTTCCTGTCGTTGACCCAGAAGCAATGCATTAATCAACGCTAACGGATTTCCGCTAAAACCATTATCGGTAAGACGTGTGTTGATGTGCTTTCTTAGTTCAAAAGCCATTCCTTTTAAGGTGGTTTTGCCTTTCTTTTTAAGTAGAATTTCATCTTTATTGATGCGCAATTGATGGTAGATTCCCAGTTGGTTTAAATAGGCAGCATAATCAAATTGATATGGATTTTTTGGTGTGGGGAGCTCCTGAAATTGAGTAGTAAAAAAAATCAAATCATCAACAGCAAGTTGGAAATCTAAAGTGTCTTTAGGGATGAGTAAAAGTACATCACCACGCACATCTTTCTCATCAATCGCCAGTATGGAAGCGGTGTATTTTTCGTTGTATAAATCGGGTTTTAATTGTGATTTGATTTTTAATAGAAAGCTGTTTCTTTCAGCTATAAAAGTTTCGTTTATATAATGGTCCTTATGGTTGAAAGGTTGATGCAATTGATAAACCCAGGCACCAAAAATAAAAAGTGAAAAAAAAGCAAGCCCGCCAAACACACCATCCTGAAAAATCATTTTTCTGGCCCGAAACCACGCGATAAGAAGAAGAAATGAAATTAAAATCCCAGCAATTTGTATATGATTCAATCCAATCTCAAAAAAGTGACTACAGAGAATTCCTGCCAGATAGCACAAAGTGATTTTAAATGCTGTAATATTAACCAACCGCATAGCACAAAACTATTTTTCATAATAGCGGCTTTATAATTTAGGGAGCTTATAAAAGGGGGAGAGTTTATAATATATGACACTAAAATAAGAAATATTTTAATTACTTTTAAAACTTAAATTTTTAAAAACAATCAATTCTATATTCCATGAAAAAATTAGTTGCTTTTTCGGTACTGTTTTTAGGGACACTTAGTCTCCTCGCACAAGATGTAATGACCCCGCAAAAATTATGGGAACTCGGCAGGGTTTCACCCATAGGAATCACCAAGGACGGAAATGCAGTTGTTTATAGGGTAACAACACCCTCTGTTGAAAATAATGATTTTAGCAGCAAAGTATATTCAGTGCCCATTTCAGGTGGAACTGAAACTGAAATTGAAGACCACAGTGCATTGATTCAAGATAAAAACCTTTCGCCCGATGGCAATCACCTTTTATATCACAAAGCTGTAAAGCTTCAAAATGTTTTGGGAAAGGATTACTATGAAGGCGTTGATGAATCCAACGTGATGATTTATGATGCGCTTGATTACCGCCACTGGGATACTTACAATGTGGGCGAATTTAATCATGTCTTTTACAAAAAAGTGGGAGAGGAAGAAGGCATAGACATTATGAAAGATGAGCCTTATTATTCTCCACAAAAGCCTTTCGGCGGAAGCTCAGATTATACATGGAATACAGACGGAACAAAAATCCTTTACGTAAGCAAAAAAGTTACAGGAACTGAATATGCAAACAGTACCAATACGGATATTTATGAATATGATTTGCAAAGCAAACAAACCAAAAATGTGACCGAAACCAATCCGGGTTATGATAAATACCCGGCATTTTCATCCAAAGGCAATCTCGCGTGGTTGCAAATGAAACGCGATGGTTTTGAAAGTGATAAAAGCGATATCATTGTGAGACATAATGGAATGGATATGAACCTGACAGCGGGTTGGGATGGTACAGTCAACTCCTTCAAGTGGAGTCCTGACGGGTCAAAAATCTATTTTATTACACCCGTGGGAGGAACGGTTCACTTGTACGAAGTAGATTTCCCGGGCAATACTAAAAAGCTTCCTGTTGTTAAAGAAGTGGCCAAAGGTGATTTTGACATCACCGGTATTGTGGGCTTTTCAGGAAACAAAATCATCCTTACCCGCACCGATTTTAACCATGCAACTGAAATTTATTCTCACGACTTAAAAAGTAAGGCGTGGAATCAAATCACTAAAGTAAACGACGAAATCTATAACTCTATCGACTTGAGCAAAGTCGAAAAGCGCTGGGTAAAAACGACTGATAATAAACAAATGCTGGTTTGGGTGATTTATCCGCCCAATTTTGATCCTTCAAAAAAATACCCCACTTTGCTGTACCTTCAAGGCGGACCTCAAGGCGCATTGAGTCAGTTTTATTCTTTTAGATGGAATTTTCAGGTGATGGCGGCACAAGGGTATATCGTTGTAGCACCAAACAGACGCGGGATGCCGGGTCATGGTGTAGCGTGGAATGAAGAAATAAGTAAGGACTGGGGCGGGCAGGCGATGGACGATTATTTGTCTGCCATTGATGCTATGTGCAAAGAGTCCTATGTTGATGAAACCCGTGTGGGTGCTGTGGGTGCTAGCTTTGGTGGTTACTCAGCTTTCTATTTGGCAGGTGTTCACAACAACCGTTTTAAGACATTTATCTCACACGCCGGGGTGTTCAATCTTGAAAGTATGTATGGCACCACAGAAGAATTGTTTTTTGTCAACTGGGACATTGGCGGGCCTTACTGGGATAAAAATAACAAAGCGGCTCAAAAAACCTATAACGAATTCAACCCTATCAACAATGTATCCAAATGGAACACACCCATGTTGATTATTCAAGGGGCAAAAGATTATCGGGTACCTGTGGGACAAAGTCAGGAAGCCTTTCAAGCGCTTCAGCAAATGGGAATCAAAAGCCGTTTTGTACTCTTCCCTGAAGAAAATCACTGGATCCTCACACCACATAACGGAATCGTATGGCAAGGGGAGTTTTTTAGATGGTTGAAGGAGACGTTGTAGAAATCTATAAACAATAAACCATAAACAAAAAAACGTTAAGTGGAATCCAGCCTAATCACCCAACTCTTTTTACCCCTTGCCCTGTTTGTCATTATGCTGGGAATGGGCTTGACTTTAAAACCCAACGATTTCAGGAATGTGATTTTGTTTCCTAAAGCAGTGGGGGTGGGGCTGGTGTTGAAACTGCTTTTTATCCCCGCATTGACCTTTGGGATGCTGTTTGTTTTTCCGCTTCAGCCGGAGCTGGCAGTGGGGTTTGTACTTCTGGCTGCTTGTCCCGGTGGAGCAACGACTAATTTGATCACACATCTCGCAAAAGGCGATGTGGCGCTTTCCATTACGTTAACAGCTATAGCAAGTGTCATCACAGTGTTTACGATTCCCATTTTGGTTGATTTTGGGATGTTGCAGTTTATGGGCGAAAGCCAGAAAATCGAACTTCCATTTTTAAAAACGATAGGTCAGATATTAGTCATTACGATTGTTCCTGTTTGTGTGGGGATGGTTATTCATAGCAAGTACCCCAAACTTTCACACAGGGCAGAACGACCTGTTAAAATTCTTTCGGCTTTATTTTTAGTATTGATTATTGCTGCGGTACTTATTAAAGAACGCGCCAATTTGGGTGAGTTCTTTATTAAAGCGGGACCTTTGTCGTTGCTTTTAAATCTCTTGGGCATGTTTTTCGGCTATTACATCACCAAAGCCATTACCAAAAACAAAGCGCAAGCATTGGCTGTGGGCATCGAAGTTGGGATTGTCAATGGCACGCTGGGAATTGCCATTGCAGCCGGGATTTTACAAAACTCGGTGATGACAATCCCTTCTGCAATTTATAGTATTATTATGTTCCCTGCGGTGATGCTGATGGTCTATATGGGGAATAAAAAGCCGAAAGAAAATTAAATCACTCGCCTTGCCTCTACAAATGCTTTATTCCAGTAAGATTCATCCATTGCAGACACGATGACCCCCTGTGATGTGGAAGAATGAATAAACAATATTTTACCGGGAAAAACATCTACAACCAGACCCACGTGGTTAATATCATTGCGTCTGCTGTCTGTTTTAAAAAAAACGAGATCTCCAATAGTAACATCATTCAGGTTTATTTTTTTACCTTTTTTTGCCATATCTCTTGAAATGCGCGGTAAGAGGATGTCTTCTTCTTTAAATGCCGTGTAAATAAGACCCGAGCAATCCATTCCTTTTGAGGTAGTGCCGCCAAATCTATAAGGTGTGCCGTGAAAAGAGCGGGCAACTTCAATAATGTTTTTTACTTTTAATTCGATGGGTTTTGTAGAAGTAGCTTCCGTTTCATTATAGACAACCACTTCCTTGTCATTGGTTTTAGGAAGTGGTTTTTCAGGAGTTTTAGGAATGTTTCTGGTGGAAGGATCCAAGATAATATTCCTGTCATACTTTTTTCTGGATGACCCGCAAGATGCTACTATAAATGCAGATATAAACAAAATAATTAATTTTTTCACAGTAGATTATTTTTTTAAACTAGTCACAATAAGACTTGCTGTTTTTTCGCTGGCACCTTTTCCGCCCAATTTCTTCTCCAGGTCATAATAATCCAGAAACAAAGTTGCTCGTTTGTAATCATCCAAAATTTTTGTCAATTCTTCTTTTAAGCGCGATTTGTTAAAATCTGTTTGAATGAGTTCAGTGACCACTTCCTTGTCCAGTATCAGGTTTACTAACGAAATGTATTTAAGTTTTATTACGCGCTTAGCGATTTCATAAGAGATGCGACTGCCTTTATAACAAACCACTTCGGGTACTTTATAAAGAGCGGTTTCCAGAGTTGCCGTTCCGGAAGTGACTAAAGCTGCATAAGAAACACTTAGTAAATCATAAGTTTTGTTGAGCAACAAATGCACATTTTCCTGTTTGATAAACTGCCGGTAAAAAGCTTCATCCTGATTGGGCGCACCGGCAATTACAAACTGAAAATCAGGAAAATCATTAACAATGCTTAACATAACTGAAAGCATCACCTTGATTTCCTGTTTGCGGCTACCGGGCAATAGCGCAATGATAGGGCGGTCATCAAGCCCCAGATTTTCCTTAAAATCGTTTGGATTCACTAGCGGCCTGTTTGAAATAGCATCAATCAATGGATGCCCCACAAAGTGCACCGGGAAATTATGCTTCTTTTCATAAAACTCCTTTTCAAACGGAAGTATGACATACATAGCATCCACATCCCTTTTGATGGCTTTGATGCGGTTTTCTTTCCAGGCCCATATTTGAGGCGAAATGTAATAATGGGTTGGGATTTCTTTTTGTTTTGCCCATTTGGCAATACGCATATTAAAACCGGGATAATCAATAAAAATAAGCGCATCAGGCTGAAAGCTTTCAATATCTTTCTTACAAAATGTGATGTTTTTTAAGATGGTTCCCAGATTGAGAACTACTTCAATAAAACCCATAAAAGCGAGTTCGCGATAATGTTTCACCAGCGTTCCGCCTTGCGCTTCCATAAGTTCGCCACCCCAAAAGCGAATTTCAGCTTGGGTATCGAGCTTCTTGATTTCTTTCATCAAGTTTGAAGCGTGTAAATCTCCTGATGCCTCTCCGGCTATAATATAATATTTCATCACCCAACCCTCGCCTAGGCGGAGGTCTCATTAATTAAAATTCAACTCAAAACTTACTAAATAAAATAATCAGTGCAGCTAAAATGGTCGCTAAAACTACACCCCTTGCACGGTAAAGCTGCCTTTTCTTTATGTATAAAAAGAAGACAATTAGATTTAAAATCGCACCCAGTGCAATTAAATTTCCAATGCTGTCATTTTCTCTGGCCAATTGGAGTGAGGTTTCAAAATCATAATCCAAAAAGAAAAAAATATACAAATACATCCCCGCAAGATTTGCAAAAATGCCCACCAAAAACCCAATTAAAATTTCTTTTTTCATAATCTAAATTCAATTTTAAAACTCAATAACTAAGACAATTCCCAATTGTTAATTTCCTTGATAGCGTGGTGTGCCGTTAAATCAAACTGCACAGGAACAATTGAAATATAACCTTTATTTAGTGCTGCCTCATCAGTATCCTCACCTTTATCTTCATTGACAAATTCTCCCGTTAGCCAGTAATAATCCCTTCCTTGCGGATTGGTGCGTTTGTCAAAAGTTTCTATCCATTGGGCATTTGCCTGGCGGCAAACTTTCATTCCTTTGATGTCTTTTTCTTTTAATTTTGGTATGTTCACATTGAGGACAACTCCTTTTGGCAATCCGTTTTTCAAAGTTTCCAAAGTGATTTGTTTTATATATTTTGAAGCCGATTTAAAGTCGGCATCCCAGGAATAGTCCAGCAATGAGAACCCCACAGCAGGGATGCCTTCAATTCCGGCCTCGACAGCAGCACTCATGGTGCCGGAGTAAATGACATTTATGGACGAATTTGACCCGTGATTGATTCCTGAAACACATATGTCAGGCTTTTTCCTTAAAATTTCATGAACAGCAAGTTTCACACAATCTACAGGTGTCCCCGAACAACTATACTCCTCTTGTACGTCATCATCAATATTTATTTTATTTATGTACAATGTGTTATTTATGGTTATGGCATGACCCATCGCACTTTGAGGAGTGTCTGGGGCAACAACTATGACATCACCAATCTCTTTCATAATCGAAATGAGCATTCGTATTCCCGGTGCAGAAATACCATCATCATTGGTGACAAGGATAAGAGGCTTTTTTTTGGTCATAAAAAACAATTTTTATGCTAAAATACATAATTTATATGCGAAATCTTTGGTGTCCATAAGCGCTGTTTTCACAAAGTTATCAAGAAAGTAAAAAAAGTAAAAATAGGTGTCTTTTTTCTGGTTCATTTTTTATCTTGCCTACTTAATACACGTTTAACATAAAATTAGTACCAATTCCTTAATCTGGCACGGTTTTTTGTATAATTTAGTAGTCCAAAAAAAATGATTCTTATGCGATTTATGAAAAAGAACCTAAAAGTGCTCTTGCTGGCAGTTTTCGTAGCTGCTGCCTCTTGTAGCTTTACCACAAAATCAATTGACGACCCCGATAAAGATAAAGTACTTGTTGAGTTGATTACCTATGTGCTTGAAAAAACTCATTTTGCAAACAAAGATTTTAATGACGAATTTTCAGCAGTAGTTTATTCTAAATTTATCAATGATATAGACCCGCTTAAAAGGTATTTTCTGGCTTCAGACATTAAAGAATTTAGCAAATATGAGTTACAGATTGACGATCAGCTCAAAAATAAAGACGTTTCCTTTTTTGAACTTGTTCACTCAAGACTTGAACAACGTATGGAAGATGCGAAGAAAATTTATAAGGAAGCATTAGAAGTTCCATTTGACTTTACGGAAGATGAGACAATAAATGTGGATTATGATAATATCGCTTACGCGAAAAACATAGATGAGCTAAAAGAACGTTGGAGGCAGCAACTCAAATTCTCAACCATCTCAACATATTATGACATCAAAGAAGAACAAAAAGCCCAAAAGGACATAAAGCCTGGTGAAGGAGATGATGATAATGATTTTGAAGAAGCTGAAAAAGTAATCCCTGAACCCAAAGAACCAAAATCTGATACTGAAATTGAAATAGAAGCAAGGGAATCAACCCTATCTTCACTTGAAGACTATTTTTCATTTATGGATGATTTAAATCGAAATGATTATTTCGCCATATTCATCAATTCTGTTGTTGAAGAATTTGACCCCCATACAAATTATATGGCACCGCAAGACAAAGACCGGTTTGATGTTGCGATGTCAGGAAAATTGGAGGGAATTGGCGCACGTCTTCAAAAGCAAAGAGAAAGTGTAAAAGTTGTTGAGGTCATAAGTGGTGGACCTGCTTGGAGGGGTGAACAAATTGAAGTGGGAGATCTTATCACACGCGTAAGGCAAGAAGGAGAAACAGAATCTGTTGCTATCGGTGGTATGAGACTTGATGATGCAGTTAACCTCATTAAAGGCCCCAAAGGGACAAAGGTAATACTCACTGTGAAGAAAGTTGATGGGAGCTTCCGGGACATAACGATTACCAGAGATGTTGTAGAACTTGAAGAAACCTATGCAAAATCGGCCGTAATTCAAAAAGACGAGCGTAAATATGGTCTCATTGAACTGCCGCGGTTTTATTTTGATATGACCAATTATAAAGCCCGCAACGCAGCAAGCGATTTAAAAGAAGAGGTTCTAAAACTTAAAGAAGAAGGGATGGAAGGTCTCGTGCTGGACTTGAGAAACAATGGAGGAGGTTCTTTAAAAACAGCAATAGATATTGCCGGTTTATTTATAGAAAAAGGCCCCATTGTTCAAATCGCATCCGGTGATGGTAAAGTAGAAGTACTTCAAGACAGAACCAATAAAGTAGAATGGGATGGACCTTTAGTGATTTTGGTAAATGAAATCTCAGCTTCAGCCTCTGAAATTTTAGCAGCAGCCATGCAAGACTATAAAAGAGCTATTGTTATTGGCAGTAAGCAAACATATGGAAAAGGAACTGTTCAAAATGTTATCGATTTAAATCGCTGGATGCGAAACAATCAACACGGTGACCTAGGTGCGCTTAAAGTTACAACTCAAAAGTTTTACCGAATTAATGGAGGCTCTACGCAGCTTGAAGGTGTGAAAAGTGATGTGGTCGTTCCAGACAGGTTTAGTTTTATTGACGTGGGGGAAAGGGATTATAAAAATCCGTTACCTTATGATAAAATTGCACCGGCAAACTATACTACCTGGGGTGGTTTTTCTGACTTTGAAGAAGTTGTCAAAAACAGTAAAGAACGTATGGCAGAAAATGACCACCTAAAACTCATTGAAGAACAAGCCAGATGGATTAAAGAACGCAGAGATAATAATTTGGTGCCTCTCAATTATGATAAATACATTGCAGATGTAGAAAAAAACAGAGAACGTTCAAAAACATTTGACGCAATTTCAGAATACCAGAACAATTTAAAATTTAGTTCGCATGTTCAAGAAACAGAACTTAAAAAATTAGACACCGTCTTAGGCGAAAAAAGGAGTAGATGGCATAAAAACCTGAGTCAAGATATTTATGTTGAAGAAGCTGTGCTTGTTCTTGAAGACTTAAAAACAAGCAAAAACAAAATTGAAAAATTAGCTAAATTAAAAGACTAAGTTGTTGCAATGGGTGTCAAAGCAACATCATTATCTAAAATAGCGCTCCAGAAGTTCAAGAAAAACTTTTGGGGCGTTTTTAGTTTTAGTTTTTTGATGTTTTGTGTTCTTGTTGCTATTTTTTGTTATGTGATTGCACCGGATAATTCTGCGAATGCAAACCAAATGCACCTTTCGATTCATTCTCAAAAACCCGGTTTTGAGCTGCAAATCCTTACAATTCCTTCCGGGGTAACTTCAAATCAAAGTGCGCTTAAAAATATTTTTTTTGGCAAAGAAAATACAGATACCGCCGTTCCCATTGCAAATTATTCATTCACAACAGAAGGAATAGCCATTGAAGAATATGTGGACGGATCATTCACCGGAATGATTAAAGAATACCCTTTAAGTGTTTTTCCCGAAGCAAAAACCAATACAGAGATTGTTGAAAAGTATATCAAAAAACAAAAATTTCTATTAGGCACAGATAAATATGGAAGAGATCTGTTAAGCAGAATGCTCATTGGTATTCGTATTTCCCTTTCCATTGGTTTTGTAGCCGTTTTTATTTCTTTGATTATAGGAATCACACTTGGAGCCATCGCCGGCTATTACGGCGGAAAAATTGACGCTTTTATAATGTGGTTAATCAATGTTACCTGGTCAATACCAACGCTTCTTCTTGTGATAGCCATTACACTCACTTTAGGAAAAGGTTTTTGGCAGGTTTTTATCGCGGTGGGTCTCACGATGTGGGTGGAAGTCGCCAGAGTAGTAAGAGGGCAGGTAATGGGGGTAAAACAAATGCAGTTTGTCACGGCTGCAAGAGCATTGGGTTTTAACGATTCAAGAATTATACGAAAGCATATTATTCCAAATGTTTTAGCACCGGTAATTGTGATTTCTGCAGCAAACTTTGCGGGAGCGATTCTCATTGAAAGCGGTTTGAGCTTTCTGGGAATTGGTGCGCAACCACCTATGCCCAGCTGGGGGGCGATGATTAAAGACCATTATTCATATATTATTCTTGGCAAAGCCTATCTTGCTGTGATTCCGGGTATAGCCATTATGAGCCTTGTGATGGCTTTTATGTTAATTGGTAATGCATTGAGAGATGCACTGGATGTGAAAACCTAAACTACAATGAGTCGAAAAATTATCTATCCTTTACTCATCGTCCTTATCGTCTCCGGTCTTTATTACTTTGAAAATCTTTATGATTTTGATAAAACCACACAAACAGAGGAGGTTTATCAAAAAACGGATACAAAGGATAGCAACTTTGACGATTCTTTTTTACCCCATTCAACTACCGGTGAGCTAGTACATCATCAATTTTATTCATTGTCATACAGCAAAAAACACAAACAAGCTGAATGGGTTGCCTATACTTTACATCCCGGTCACTTGAGTGACAACTCTTTTGACAGGCCTTATTTTGAAATAGACAAAAAGGTCAATGGGGGTTCTGCAGACTGGCGCAATTACAGAGGAAGCGGTTATGATCGTGGTCACCTGTGTCCTGCAGGAGACAGGCGGTTTTCTTATGAGGCGTACGCCGAAACGTTTTTAACTAGTAATGCCAGTCCTCAAGATCCAAAATTTAATGCCGGGGTATGGAACAGGCTTGAAATACAAATAAGACAATGGGTTCCAAAAACTGATGAACTCTATATAATCACAGGGGGCATTCTAAAAGAAGGTTTAAAAACAATTGGGAAGGACAAGGTTTCCATTCCTGAGTATTTTTTTAAAGTGGTTGTGGCTTATGATGATACAACGCCAAAAGCCATTGGATTTTTAATCCCAAATAAACCTTCGGGCGAATCACTTTCCCGTTTTGTGACACCCATTTCACAAATTGAATCCCTTACCGGCCTATTGTTTTTTAAAAACAACAATCGGGAAACAGAAGCTCAATTGAAAGGTCCGGTAGATTATGATTTTTGGAAGTTAAGGTAGGGCTATCCATGGATGTGCTTTTGACTATCCAGTCTTAAAAAGATAAAAATTAAAACAGTGAATGCCCACAGACCCGAGCCTCCATAGCTCAAAAAAGGCAATGGGATCCCCACGGTGGGAAACAAGCCAATCACCATACTGATATTGACAAAAAAGTGTACAAAGAGAATCGATGCCACACTATAGCCATACACCCGGTTGAATGTTGATTTTTGTTTTTCGGCAAGATGTAATATTCTCAAAATAAGCAATACAAAGAGTAACACCACTAGAAAGCTCCCCACAAAACCCCATTCTTCCCCTACAGTACTAAAAATATAATCAGTATGTTGCTCAGGCACAAAATTTCCTTTGGTTTGTGTGCCTTCTGTCCAGCCTTTTCCTGTCCAACCGCCACTTCCAATAGCGATTTCACTTTGGTTGGTATTGTATCCCACTCCTTTTATATCAACTTCTTTCCCTAAAACAATATTAAAGCGATCACGGTGATGTTGTTTGAAAACATTGTCAAACACAAAATCCACAGAGAGTGAAAACCCAATGCAAGCTGCACAAATCACGAAATATTTAAGCAGATTGGGTTTTTTCTTTTTGTTTTTAAGGAAGAGAATTAAGGCGATTAACAAAACACCAAATATCACCAAAGGTGGATCAAAAGCGAGGGTGATTACAAACAAAAATGCAGCAAAAAAACCTAATAGTAAATAAATAAAATGCAAACCTTCCCGATACATCGGAAAAATAAACGCAAAATAGACCAAGGCACTACCGGGGTCTGGTTGAAGTAAAATAAGCACTATGGGAATTCCTATAATGACAAAGGCTTTTAGTTGGTCTTTAAAATCTTTAATATTCGTCTGAATATCACTGAGGTACTTTGCCATAGCTAAAGCGGTAGCTGCTTTTACAAATTCAGAAGGTTGAATACTTACGCTACCAAATACATACCAGGCTGTTTGGCCTGCTATGGTACTGCCAAAAACAAACAAACCCACTAGTGAAGCAATAGCAAGAAGATAAATGAGGCTTGAAAAACGTTCGTAAAATTTGGAGTCAACCCCCAAAATAAAGAAAATTAGAATTACACTTAAACCAATAAATACCAGTTGCTTACTATGTGGGAAATCAAAATTAAAAAAGACATCAGCAGAATCTGTTAGCGAAGCAGAGTAAATATTGATCCACCCAATAATTACAATTGCTATAAATAAAAATATAGTAATCCAATCAAATTTACCTTTGCGTACACTGCTTTGCATTATTGATTGATTCTAAAGGGTTCACCACTCAGTGGTTTTGCATACTCATCTTCAAGGCTGTTTGATAAAATCCAGTCTTCCATGTCTTTTCTTGTGATTTCACCATGAAGGTATTTTTCAATCATCAATCCGGCGATTCTTCCTGCATAGCGGCCACCCCAATAGCCGTTTTCAACAAAAACAGCAATGGCAATTTGAGGGTTGTCTTTAGGCGCAAAAGCGACAAAAATGGAGTGGTCTGTAAGTTGAACTCTTTTTCCGTCAATGCGTGTGAAGTTTTCAGCAGTTCCTGTTTTACCGCAAATTTCAATGCCCGGTACTTGTAATGCCTTGGCAGTACCTTTATTATAAACATCAAACATCCCTTCAATAATGGGGTCAAAGTGTGCCGAGTCTATAGTTGTAAAGTTTTTTCTGGTATAAAGAGTGTCTTTTGTGGTGTCTCCTTCAATGTCCTTTAGTATATGTGGTGTGATATAGTATCCTCTGTTGGCAATGGCTGCAGTCATGTTGGCAAGCTGGATGGGCGTTGTGATGATTTCACCTTGACCAATTGAATTTGAAATAGTTGCTGGACTATACCACTTATATGTAGGATAGTTATAAATTTTATTGTAATAATCTGAAGTGGGTACTTTTCCCGGCCTTCCAATAGGTAAATCATTACCTAAAAAGCCACCTAGTCCAAAACTTTTGAGGTGCTTTTCCCAAACATCCATTCCCTCCTGAGGAGAGTTGTACTTATCAATAATCTTCCTGTATACCGTTCCAAAATAGGCGTTGCAAGAATGATACACAGCCGCGTGTAAATCAACCGGATTTGAGTGAACATGGCAACCCATAAAAGCACCACGACCATAACTGAGCCCCTTATTGCAGTAAACACTTTCATTAGTATCAGTAACGTCTTCTTGTAAAGCTACAAGGCCGGTAATCATTTTAAATGTAGAGCCGGGAGGATATTCTGCAAGTAGCCCCCTGTCATAAAGTGGCTTAGCAATACTGTCATAGTAAAGCTGGGTATAATTCTTTGACCGTTCTCTTCCAATGAGAAGGGCAGGGTCATAACCGGGTGCGGTTATCAGAGCCAGAATTTCACCTGTTTTGGGTTCAATGGCAACTATACCACCGCGTTTGTTTTTCATTAACTCTGTGCCATATGCTTGTAATGCGGTATCGATGGTTAATTTAATATCTTTTCCTTGTATTGGCAGTGTATCATAAATACCTTCTTTATAGGGCCCAATGTCTCTGTTAAATCGATCTTTCTGAATGTACATTACACCTTTTTGACCCTTTAAAACATCTTCATATTGAGCTTCAACACCGGTTTTTCCAATGAGGTCTCCCATTTGGTAGTAGGGATTTTGTTCAATATCTCTTTGATTCACTTCCGCTATAAAACCTAGTATATTTGCTGAATGATCTACCTGATAGTCCCTGAGAGCTCTTTTCTGAATGTAAAAACCCGGAAAACGGTACATACTTTCTTGAATGTGCGCATACTCTTCTTTGGTGAGTTGGGGTAAAATAACTGAAGGAAGTCTGGGTGAATAAACCCGGGCACGTTGTAAAGAGTTTTTTAAATCTTCTTTTGAAATATTCAATAAATTACTAATAGCGAGGGTGTCCAGATTTTTTACGTTATTGGGAATCACCATCACATCATAAGAAGGTTGATTAGAAACCATCAATTCTCCGTTTCTATCAAAAATGAATCCACGTTGGGGGATGTCATACACTTTATTTACTGCATTTAGTTCAGACCTTAATTTCAACGAATTATCAAAAACCTGCAAATACAGTAACCTCGCCGTAAAAACAAGTCCGGTGAGTATAACTAATGCATAAATAAGAAGGGTTCTCATGATTTTTTAGTACTGAAAATAATCATCAATATAAGCGATAACAGTATAGTAAAAATACTTGAAAATAACGTAGATTTTAAGATGAAAAGTGTGTGTTTCAGATTAAAAATTTCGAGGCTATAAAAAATCAAGTGATGGATTACCACCAAAGAAGAGATGTAAGTGAGTCTTCCGCTCATAGTGGTGTGGTTAATTTTTATAGTGTTGTATTCATAACTTACTCCAAATGAATATTTAAGAACTGCAGGGCGAGCATAGGCTAGCATTAAGCAGGATGCAGCATGAATACCTCCGGTATCACTAAAAAAGTCCATGGTTAACCCCAATAGAAACCCTAAAAATAAAAACAATTGCTGGTTGACTTTCACCGGGTACAATAGAAGAAACAGTATATAAACAAACGGCGAAATAAAACCAAACAAATGAATATTGTCAAAAATAAATACCTGAGCTAAAATCAAAACTACAAAACGGGTGATATGTAATGCCAAAGGGTTATTCATTGATAGAACGGTTTTCAAGTTCTTTTATCTCTTCTGCATTCTTATTTTCAATAATATATACATTTTCTGTACGCGTCATATCGTTAAATAAAGCGATATCGATAATGTAGAAGTTTTCACTTTGATCATAAGTGAAATCTTTTACAATACCCACTGGGATATTTTTGGGAAAAATAGTTGACCTGCCGTCTGTTGTTATAGAATCTCCAATGGCTACAGGAGACTGTCTTGATATATCAATTAGTTGAAGTATGTTGGGGTCCTTACCATTCCATACCAATGAACCAAAATGCCCGGTTCTTTTTAATTGTACGCTAATGCTTGAATTTGAGTTTAGAATTGATAAAACGGTTGAATAATTGGCACCCACCTGGTCTGTAATACCCACAATGCCATTGCTTGTAATCACACCCATTTCAGGTTTGACACCTTGATTTTTACCTCCTTTCAGTGTGAGAAAGTTATTTGCTTTGGAAAAATTATTATTAATAACCTCTGCCGGTCGATAGACAAAACCCAATTCAAAAATTGCCGTATCTGAAATAGCAATACCTTCTTTTTCTGTATGTTGCAAAAGGTTTTTAAGTCGGCTGTTTTCTTCCAAAAGCAACTCGTTTTCTTTTCGTAAACCAAAATAGGTGGTAATGTCACTTTTTATGGAGTATATATACCCCGTTATAGAATTGGCAGAATTTACAAACTTGCTTTTATGGTATGAGTGAGATTGAAGGGTTAGACCCAGCGAAATAGCAAACAAAAACAAAAACAACAGAAAATTTTTATTGTGAATGAAAAAATTAATAATCTGTTGCATAATAAAGAATCCTAAAAATAAAAACTACTCCAATCTGAAAGCCCGATTTGATTTTACCTGTTCAATTTTCGAAAAGTAAGCTTGACTATTTTATTAAAATACTACGGTAACGATTTAAATTTTTTAGGCAAATTCCAGTTCCTCTAACGACTGCTCTCAAAGGATCTTCAGCGATGTAAACTGGTAAATCGGTTTTTTGTGATAAACGTTTATCAAGTCCCCTTAACATGGAGCCCCCTCCCGCAAGATAAATACCTGTGTTGTAGATGTCTGCCGCAAGCTCTGGTGGGGTTTGCGAAAGGGTTTCCATCACAGCATCTTCTATTCTAAGAATGGATTTGTCAAGGGCTTTGGCGATTTCACGATAGGAAGTTTGTACTTGTTTGGGTTTTCCGGTGAGCAAATCACGTCCTTGAACAGACATTTCTTCGGGTGGGTTTTCAAGATCTTCGGTGGCAGCACCAATTTGAATTTTTATTTTTTCGGCAGTGCGTTCACCCACATATAAATTGTGCTGGGTGCGCATAAAGTAAACGATATCGTTTGTAAACACGTCACCGGCAATTTTAACCGATTTGTCACAAACAATTCCGCCAAGAGCGATCACAGCTATCTCTGTTGTTCCACCTCCTATATCGACCACCATATTTCCTTTGGGTTGCATAATGTCAATCCCGATACCTATGGCAGCCGCCATGGGTTCGTGAATCAAATACACTTCTTTCCCGTTAACACGTTCTGCACTTTCTTTTACGGCACGCATTTCTACCTCTGTAATTCCGCTGGGAATACAAATAACCATTCGCAAAGAAGGCGTAAACCATTTTTTCTTCAAAGCCGGAATGTCCTTGATGAACATGTTGATCATTTTTTCACTGGCATCAAAATCGGCAATTACCCCGTCTTTTAAGGGTCTGATGGTTTTGATGTTCTCATGAGTTTTTCCCTGCATCATCGCAGCTTCTTTTCCCACAGCGATTATTTTACCACTTATCCTGTCACGCGCAACAATTGACGGGCTGTCAACCACAACTTTGTCGTTATGAATAATCAGTGTATTTGCGGTTCCAAGGTCAATGGCAATTTCCTCGGTTAAGAAGTCAAAAAATCCCATAGTGTGTTTGTTGTCAGTGTTATATTATTTAGGGTCTGTTTTTAGTGCAATAAACAAATGTAAAAAAATTAATGTTTAAAATGACGTGTTCCGGTAAATACCATTGACATTTTGTGTGTATTGCAATAATCGATGCTTAGTTGATCTTTTATCGAGCCACCGGGTTGAATAACAGCAGTAATCCCTGAATTATCAGCAATCTCAACACAATCAGGAAACGGGAAAAAAGCATCACTTGCCATCACAGCTCCTTTTAAATCAAATCCAAAAGAGGTTGCCTTATCAATGGCTTGTCTCAAAGCATCTACTCTGGAAGTTTGACCAGTTCCAGATGCACATAATTGTTTGTTTTTGGCCAAAACGATTGTGTTTGACTTGGTGTGCTTACAAATTTTTGAAGCAAAGATTAAGTCTTCTAACTCGCTGTTTGTGGGTTTATTGTCTGTTGCATGAGATAAATCAGTCAAACTATCGGTTTTTAAGTCTTTTTCTTGAACTAAAACTCCGTTCAATGAGGTTCTCACGAGATTCTTTGGTAATTCAACCTGCTTTTGGACAAGAAGTATTCTGTTCTTTTTTTCTTTTAAGACTTCTTCCGCTTCAAGCGTAAATGAGGGAGCAATCACGACTTCACAAAACAATTTATTGATTTCTTTTGCAGTAGCCTTGTCAATTTCAGTATTGCTGATTAAAATCCCACCAAAAGCCGAAACAGGATCACCGGCCAAGGCTGCATTGTAAGCTTCTAAAATGGTGTCTCTTTGCGCAATTCCACACGCATTGTTGTGTTTTAAAATGGCAAAAGTGGGTTTTTCGTTTTGGAATTCGCCCATCAAATTGACGGCGGCATCTACATCGAGCAGATTGTTATAAGAAAGTTCCTTACCGTGCAACTTGTCAAACATCGCCTCAAAATCACCATAGAAATAGCCTTTTTGATGCGGATTTTCACCATAACGCAGCTCGTGCCCTTTGTTATAGCTCACTTTAAATGATGGCAAACTTTCTGAAGTGTTGAAATAATTAAAAATTGCCGTATCATAATGAGAAGAGACGTTGAAAGCCTTAGCGGCGAAACGTTTTCTATCTGCGAGTGACGTTTCTCCTTCTTTTGCGTGGAGCAATTCTAAAAATTCTGAATAATCCTCTACAGAGGAAATGCAAAGCGTATCTGAAAAGTTTTTTGCAGCAGCCCGAATGAGTGAAATCCCACCAATATCAATTTTTTCAATGATATCTTGTTCTGCAGCACCCGAAGCGACTGTTTTTTCAAAAGGATATAAGTCAACAATCACAATGTCAATCTGTGGGATAGTATATTCAGCCATTTCAGCTACATCACCTTCGTGGTTTTGTCTGTTTAAAATGCCTCCAAAAACTTTGGGGTGTAGTGTTTTTACTCTTCCACCCAGGATGGAAGGATAGGAAGTAACGTCCTCAATGGGTATCACCGAAATTCCTAAATCTTTAATGAATTTTTCTGTGCCGCCGGTAGAATAAAGAGTCACTCCCAGTTTGTTTAATTTTTCGACAATGGGTGCCAAACCATCTTTACTGAATACTGAAATAAGTGCAGAGGAAGCCTTTTTGAAATCGTTCATTGGGTTGTTTTTGCTTTAAGTGCAAAAGTAGGTATTTACAAAGAAAAAACTTGGAGATTAGGTTGTATATTTACAAAAATTTGTAACTTTTTTATACATATTACGTCCTATCTCAAACAATCAAAAATAAGACACTTATTATTTTATGGTTATCTACCTAAGGTTACTTAAAGAGAGTTTTACATTTGCCATTAATGCTTTGGTTAACAATAAGCTACGCACCTTTTTGTCGTTGCTTGGAGTGACAATCGGGATTTTTTCCATTATTGGAATTCTTGCAGCAGTAGATTCTCTTAAGAAAGAAATCGAAGGGAGTATAAGCGGTTTGGATAACAGTACCTTGATAATTGCACGGTATTCTTTTGGACCCACTACGGTTCCTCGTTGGCGTCGCGAGCAGTTTCCCGATGTTAAATATGAAGAATATCAATTTTTGTCACGAAATTTAGAAGATGCCGAAGCAGTTACGTATGGTATGAATGTCCCACCCGAAACCATTCGGTTTGGAGATAAAACAGTTACCAATGTACAAATTGGTGCAATCACCCATGAATACTATCAAATTGAGTCCCTGCAGTTGGCAAAAGGTCGCTTCTATAATGAGTCTGAATCAAACAGCGGAGCTCCTGTAGTGGTGATAGGTGATGAAATTGCAAACAGTCTCTTTGGAAATATAGACCCCATTGGACAAACCGTGAGAATGTATGGAAGAAAGTTTGCTGTCATTGGCGTTTTACAAAAAGAAGGAGCAGGTCTTTTTGGGAATTCAAAGGATGGAAGTATTTTTTTTCCGGTGAATGTGGCAAGACGCATTTATGGAGATAATAACAGAGGTTCTTTTCCTCAAATTGTAATTAAGCCAAAAAAGGGTGTTGACCAGGCAGAATTTATAGCAACAGTCACACAGCGTTTGAGAACAGCCCGCGGATTAAAACCGGACGATATTGACAGTTTTTTTATTAACGAACTCAAGGGGTTTTCAGACCTGATTGATAACCTCACCGGGCAACTTAATTTTATGGGGCTGCTTATCAGTGGATTTTCATTATTAGTAGGTGGCTTTGGTATTGCCAATATAATGTTTGTGTCTGTTAAGGAGCGCACAAACCTCATTGGGATTCAAAAATCACTTGGGGCTAAAAATAAATTTATACTCCTGCAGTTTTTGTTTGAAGCCACTATTCTCGCTATAGTGGGTGGTTTGATTGGATTGTTTTTTGTGTGGATAGCCTCCATTTTGGCCTCCACTTTAACAGGGGACTTTCAGTTTGTAGTTTCATTAAAAAACCTGGCGATTGGTACAATAGTTTCTGCCTGTATCGGGTTGATTTCAGGAATCATCCCTGCCATTTCTGCTTCGAGACTGGACCCTGTGGAAGCGATTAGAACGGGAATGTAGTTTCAGGTTTCAAGTTTCTGGTTTTTGAATTTGGTGCTTGTGATTTGAAATTTTATTAAAGAACCCTTGCCACTTCGGCATTTACCCATTCCAAAAAATGTTCATCAGTTTCGGTAAACGGATCAATGGTATTGGAATCAATATCAATTTGTCCAATGTTTTTACCGTCTTTAAACAAAGGAATTACGATTTCGGCTTTGACCGTAATGCTGCACGCAATGTAATTGTCCTGAGCCTTCACATCAGGCACCACAAAATTTTGATTTGATTCGGCTACTTGTCCACAGATACCTTTCCCAAAAGGAATCACCGTGTGGTCTGTGGGTTCACCCGCAAAGGCTTTTAAATGTAAGGTGCGTTCTGCTTCGTTGGCAAAATAAAAACCCACCCAGTCATAATAATCGATTTGTTCTTGAAGGAGTTCACACGTCTTGGTCAGTTTTTCATCTGTATTTAAGTTATCATTACTTAATATTCTTGAAACTTCGGGCTTTAACTGGTTAAATGTCATAATCAAAAAGGTTTTCGCAAAAGTATTTAAAATCCGGATTAGTGATTCATTCACAAGTGGTATTTTTTTGTTAAACTTGAATGCTTGATTTTAGTAGATTATTTCCTTTTATGTCACCTTTGGAATGGTTATTTTTATGAGCTAAAATCACAACAAATGCTTTGCATACACCACCACAGTACCGACCCTTATTTTAACATTGCCACAGACGAGTTTATTTTTAAACACATCGATGAAGACTGCTTTATGTTGTGGCAAAATGACAATGCCATTATCGTGGGGAAACACCAAAACACCCTGGCCGAAATCAATCTCGATTATGTAAAGGATAAAGGCATTAAAGTGGTGCGCAGATTGTCTGGGGGTGGTGCGGTGTATCACGATATGGGGAACCTCAACTTTACGTTTACACGCACGAGTGATAATGAGGATATGGTGGATTTCAAGCGCTACACAAAACCCATTTTGGAGGTGCTTCAAGGATTGGGAATTGACGCCAAATTTGAAGGACGCAATGACCTGACCATTGAAGGGAAGAAGTTTTCGGGCAATGCCGAACATGTATTTAAGAACAAAGTGATGCATCACGGCACCTTGTTGTTTTCTTCCGAAATGAAAGATGTATCAGGTGCTTTAAAGGTCAATCCGTTAAAGTATCAGGGGCGTGGAACAAAATCGATTCCAAAACGGGTGACTAACATAAGCAATCATCTCAAAGAACCACTTTCGCTGGAAGCGTTTACTGATGGAATCATGCAGCACATCCTCACCACGTTCCCTGATGCGCGGCTGTATGAGTTTACCAAAAAAGATCTGGAAGCTATTCAAAAGATACGTGACGAAAAATACGCCACCTGGGAGTGGAACTTTGGCCGCTCACCCGAATATAACTTTAAGCAGGGAATGCGCACTGAAGGCGGGGTCATCGAAGTGCATCTGGATGTAGAAAAGGGTATCATCAAAAAAGCCCAAATCACCGGCGACTTTTTCCATATCAGGGAAATTACACCCATTCAAGCGGCATTAATTAATTTACCCCACGAGGAGCAGGCAATAAAGAAAGCATTGAGTCAGTTTGACTTTAAACAGTATTTTAAAGACATTACAAAAGATGAGTTATTAAGCATTATGTTTTAAAAGTTTTATCTGCGAAAATCTGCGCAATCAGCGGGCTACCTTTTTCTCCCGCAGATGACGCAGATTTTCGCAGAAGACTAATAATAGAAGCATTTTTACCGAACTCTTCTAAATTTATTTTAAAACCATCTCTTTTCTCTATTTTTGCTTAAAATCAAAACCCAATTATTGAAAGCACTTTTCGTAAAATACAAATCAGTCATCCGGTTTTTAGCTCTTTTTTTGGGAACCTACTTGTTGTTGAGCCTGCTTTATAACGCCTATTTACATTTTGGGCAATCTGAAACCTGGTATCCCGACCCCATTACACATTTGGTAGCCAAACAAACTTCAATGCTGACATCCGGATTTGGGTATCAGGCAGAAATTACGCCACACCCCAACGAGGCGTCGATGAAGCTTATCCTAAATGACCGTTATCTTGCCCGCATCGTGGAAGGTTGCAATGCCTTGAGTGTTATCGCATTATTTGCCGCTTTTATTGTCGCTTTTCACCAAAAGTGGAAACCCACTTTGCTTTATATTTTTGTGGGTTCGGTGTTGATTTATTGTGCCAATCTCTTTCGCATTGTGCTTTTAGCCATCGCTTTGTATGAATATCCCCAGTATGAGGAAGTTTTACACGGCGTGGTGTTTCCTGCCATAATTTATGGTATGGTGTTCCTTTTATGGGTACTTTGGGTGCGCCGCATTCCCGCAAATAAACAACAAGATGAACAAATTGCTTAAACTAACAGGAATTGTTTTTTTGTTCGGGTTACTCATACTTGTGCGGCTGTTTGAAGCAGATTTGTTCTATGACCCGCTACTTACTTTTTTCAAACAAGACTACCTGCACAGCAAAGTGCCCGATGTTGAGTTTGGAAAATTGATGCTGCACACCGCCTTTAGGTTTGGAATCAATACCTTGATATCGTTGTTAATTCTTTATGTGGCATTCAAAGACAAAGGCATTGTAAAATTTTCATCAGTACTCTATTTAATTGCCTTTGTCATTTTATTTTCCTGGATGGCCTGGCTTGTTGCAAACGCTTCTCCTGAAAGTAATTACAATATCCTTTTTTATGTGCGCCGTTTCTTGATTCAGCCTTTGTTTGTGTTGCTGTTTCTTCCGGCTTTTTATTATCATAAGCAGAAAACCAACTAGTTAAGGTTTGTTAAAGTTCACCCTGAACGCAAATTTTTTACTAAATTTGCAGTTAGCTTATGAAAAATCTAGTTTCCATCTTTCTATCCACCTTGTTGCTGCTCAGTAGTGCAGGGGTCACTTATGGCCAGCATTATTGCGGTGGTCAAGTGGTGGCAGATGCTTTGATGATTGGTGAAAAGCATTTATCTTGCAGTGGTTATGCAACACCTTCGGGCGAAAAGAACGCGATGGAATCCCCGGCTTGTTGTGAAAATGTGTATCATCAAGTAGTAACCGACGATAATTATGCTTCAAGCTCCTTTGACCTCAATCTAAACCAAACGTTTGTAGCTGCTTTTGTATCTGTTTTTGTGATGCAAGAGCCAATAATCTATACTTCCAAAACAATCACTTTTACTGAATATCTCCCGCCTCCGTTGCTCAGGGATATTCCGGTGCTTTATCAAACTTTCCTAATTTAGACCTATCTGAATTTCAGTGAACTAAATTCGCATTATTGTATTGCGATGTTTACCTAATTCTTAAATTCAGATAAAATGAAAACGCAATTTTGGCTTTTAGCCACACTTTTATTAATCGTTTTACCAAAGGCCTACTCGCAAGGTCCACCCATAACCGTTGATGCCCCCATTATGCTGGGAGGTAAAACCCAGGTGATAAACTCACTTACAGAAATACGTACTACAGAAGCAGGCACCTTTGTTTCGTTTCCGGTAATGTATCAGTATTTACCAAATTCAAATTCGGTTTTGGCGGTAAATATTCCATTTATTTCTTATGATTTTAATATTCAAAACGCTGGCGAGTTTGCCAATTTAAATGGAACAACAATCGGTGACATTTCCCTTACGGGAAAGTACCAATTGTACCGCAAAGATGGAATGGGTAAAACCTTCAGGATTGCCGCAAAAACAGTTCAAACATTACCTACCGGTGAAAAGCTTGGTATCAGAAGAATGAGTATGGGGCACTATCAAGGATATTATGGCTTTATTACGGCTTATGAATCCTTGCGGTTTGGTGTTGCCAATGAACTTGGCTACAACTGGTCTCCCGAAACCCAAACAGACGAATTAGTCCACAAACTGGGGTTTGGGCTTCCGTTGTTAAAACCCACCTACCCGGTGAATCAAATCAACTTGTTTTTTGAATACAGCGGCTATTGGATGACGCAGCAAAGTGATTATCAACTTTTGTTTGCTCAAGGCATTCAATATGCAAGAGGAAAATACATTGTTGAGGCCTCTTTACAACTGCCACTCGTTCAAAATATGCCCGAATTAGAAAAACACAAAAGCAGCTTGTTCATTGGTGGCAGGTATGTCTTTTAAATTAGTACAAACAAAAAAATATAAAACATTAAAAATAAAAAATCATGAATAAAACAATCATAATAACATTGGTGATCGGGATGATGACAATGTTCAGTGCAACTGCACAAAATACTATGGATCAATTTCAAGTACAGGTTGACGGATTGGGTTGCCCTTTCTGTGCATACGGGCTTGAGAAAAAATTCAACGAACTCAAAGGTATTAAACAAGTTAAAATTGATATTGAAACCGGAGATTTTCGTTTTGCTTACCCTGCAGATAAAGCACTTTCCATGGAAGCAGTACTTTCTCAAGTTGAAAAAGCCGGGTACACACCCATTACAGCAAAAATAACCAGAGCAAATGGTAAAGTGGAGACATCAGGTGGTGCAAAAACTTCAGTTGATGGCAATCAATTAACACAACAATCAGTCATGGTCGCAGGAAACTGTGGAATGTGTGAAGCACGAATTAACAAGGCAGCAAGCAGTGTTAACGGAGTTAATTCAGCGGCGTGGGATAAGGACAGCAAAATGTTGACAGTTTCTTTTGATGCTTCGGTGACCAGTTTACTTGAAATTGAAAAAGCAGTGTCAAAATCAGGTCACGACACCAAAAATACAAAAGCCAATGCCGGAACATACAACGACCTTCCCGGATGTTGCAAATATGAAAGACTTTAATCACTTCAAACATTCAACAAAATGAAAAAGTTAGTTTTAATTTTTCTTACTGCCCTTCTTGTTTTTTCATGTAAACAACAAGAAGAAACGCCTAAAGAATGGGTATTGAAAGAGGTTATTGAACCTGCCGGCGTAAACCCAATTGGGATTGCCTTTTTGGAAAATGCCATGTGGCTATCAGACGGAGACCACAACAGATTGGTGCAAATTGATGATGCCGGAACAATAGTTCAGGCGATTGATTCACTGGAACGACCCATGCATATTGATGTAAAAGATGGAGCCTTGTATGTGCCCGAATATGGTACAGACCAAATCAGAATCATAAAAAATGGAGAAAAATCATTTTTGCCCATTTCTGATAGTCTCGACGCTCCTGCTGGGATTGCTATCTATAAAAACGAAATGGCCATAGCCGACTTTTATAACAACAGGATTCTTTACTCAAAAGACGGTACAAGTTGGATGTCTTTTGGAAAAGAAGGTCAAGCCGAAGGCGAATTTTATTATCCCACAGACGTGCATATTACAACCGATAAAATCTGGGTGGCAGATGCTTATAACAATCGCATTCAGGTGTTTGATAAAGCAGGGGCCTTCCTTCAGGAAATAGGCAAAGACCAAAAAATGAATGCGGCTACCGGCATTTTTGTGTCAAACGATGAAGTATTTATAACAGATTTTGAAAATGACCGCATCCTCATATTTGATTGGGAAGGAAATTTAAAACAGGAACTGTCTGATGGTATTGAAAAACCAACAGATATCACTGTTCACAACGAGATTCTTTACACCATCAACTACCGCAACGGAAAAATTCAAACTTATAAAATGCAATAGACATGAAACATACATATAGCATAAGCGGAATGACCTGTGGCGGCTGTGTGGCAACTGTTGAAAAAGAGTTGGGCGCTGTTCAGGGCGTTACAGAGGTGCAGGTGAGCTTGGAAAAAAATGAAGCCGAAGTTTCTATGTCAAAACACATTGACGTGGAAAGGTTTCAAAATGCCCTGTCTTCAAAATATCAAATCACCGAGAAAAAAGAGCGCAATGTCTTTTCTTCTGCAAGCCAAACACTACAGGAAGAAGAAAAGTCCAAACTGCAGCAATTAACCCCGTTATTTCTGATTTTAGGTTATATCACAGCGGCTTCGGTTTTACTGAATTACCAAAACTGGAATCTCGGTGAAGCTATGTTTGATTTTATGGGACTGTTTTATATTGTATTCAGCTTTTTTAAACTGCTCGATTTAAAAGGATTTCCAGATTCGTTTAAGATGTATGACCCGCTGGCAAAAGTATTTCCTGCTTATGGATGGATCTATCCGTTTATAGAGACGGCACTTGGGCTTATGTTCCTGATGCGTTTTCAGACAGACATTGCTTTATTGGCAACAATTGTTGTTTTAGGGATTACCACAATAGGCGTTACCAGAACTCTTTTAAGTAAAAAAACCATACAATGTGCCTGTTTGGGAACGGCCTTAAAACTGCCCATGACCCAAGCCACATTTATAGAGAATGCGATTATGTTGGTGATGGCATTTTGGATGCTTTTATCGCCATTATTATGAAAAGGTTTCTTTTAATTACCGGGGTATTTATTTTCGCTTTAAGCGAAATACAAGCACAGCAGTTTGTCACCGGAACTATTTATGAAGCGACAGCAAATAGTGATGAAGCCCCTTTGATGGGTGCTAATGTGTATTGGTTAGACACGACTGTGGGAACGATTACCAACGATGACGGCGAATTCAAAATTCCTTTTCAAAGGCGGTATTCAAAATTGATTGTGAGTTATGTGGGCTTTAAAACCGATACCATCACAATCAATGAGCCCACTGAAATAAAACATTGGCTAATTGAAGAGGGCAGTTTAAACGAAGTTGTTTTACAAAACCGAAAACAAACAGCTTTTCGTTCTTATTTGCAAGCTCAAAACGTGACCAATATAAGCAGTGAGGAATTACTGAAAGCCGCCTGTTGCAATCTTTCGGAAAGTTTTGAAACCAATCCGTCGATTGATGTCAACTTTCCCGATGCTTTAACCGGAACGAGACAAATTAGAATGCTGGGTTTAACCAGTCCTTACACGCTCATAACTCTTGAAAACATTCCTGCAATCAGAGGGGCATCTCAAACCTTTGGACTTAGTTTTGTGCCGGGTACCTGGGTGGAAAGCATTCAGGTTTCAAAAGGTGCCGGAAGCGTGGTGAATGGTTTTGAAAGCATCGCAGGTCAAATCAATGCCGAGTTGCAAAAACCGGCAACAGATGATGCTTTTTTTGTCAATGCCTATGCAGGAAATGACGGACGTTTTGAGTTGAACAACCACCTCAATTTTAAATTGAATGAAAAGTGGCACACCGGTTTGTATTTGCACGGCAATTTACGCGATGCAAAAATGGATAGCAACGATGATGGTTTTCTCGATATGCCACTAGCAAAACAGCTCAATTTGATGAACCGGTGGCAGTATATGGATGCTCAAAACGGTTTTGTAGGATTTTTAAACATAAGATATTTGACAGACCAAAAGCAAATTGGGCAAGTAGATTTCAATCCTGATACTGATAAATTTACAACCAATTCCTGGGGCGGTGAAATAAAGACAAGCAGGGCAGAAGCTTCCCTAAAACTGGGCTATGTTTTCCCTGAAATTCCATATCAATCCATAGGTGTTCAGATGGCTTACAGTGATCACAAACAGGAATCTTATTTTGGGTTAAATGTGTATGACATTCACCATAAGAGCTTTTATTCCAATGTTATTTTTGGTTCAATCATTGGCGATTCCAGACATAATTTCAAAACCGGAATTAGTTTCTTTTCTGATAATTATAATGAGCAGGTTCTCAATAATAATTTTGAGCGTATAGAGAATGCTATTGGAGGATTTTTTGAATACAGTTATGACAATCTGGGTAATTTAAATCTAATAGCCGGTGTAAGGCTGGACCACCACAACCAGATTGGAACCTTTGTGACACCACGTGTTCATGCCAGATATACGCCTTGGGACAAAGCAGCATTTAAAGGGTCGTTTGGAAGAGGTGTGCGTGCTCCCAGTATTTTTGCTGAGAACCAACAGTTGTTTTCCTCAGCGAGGAATATTTCTATTTTAAATTCCGGCGGGAATTTTTATGGGCTTGATGCCGAAGACGCCTGGAATTACGGAATTTCGTTTTTACAGGGATTCAGGCTTTTTAATCGGGATGCAGACATCACTTTTGATTTTTACCGAACCGATTTTGTCAACCAAATTGTAGTTGATTGGGAAGACCCACAGCAAGTGGTGTTTTACAACCTTGACGGAAGCAGTTATGCAAACAGTTTTCAAACCGAAGTAAACCTGTCTCCAGCAGAACGTGTTGATGTTAGACTTTCATACAGGCTTTTTGATGTACAGACAGACTACCTAAGCGGAAGGCTTCAAAAACCACTAACTCCAAAGCATCGGATTTTTGCTAATGCAGCCTATGAAACCAAACTTTCAGAAAAAGGATCACAGTGGAAGTTTGATGCCACATACAACTGGTTGAGCGAACAACGATTTCCAAACACTATTTCAAACCCGGAAGCCTTTCGCGTAAGCGATAGAACGCCACAATTAAACACACTGAATGCGCAAATCACCAAAGTGTTCAGTCCAAAGTTTGAGATTTATGTGGGAGGTGAGAATATTACCAATGTCAAACAAAACAACCCCATTGTAAGTGCTGATGACCCTTTTGGACCCTATTTTGATACGTCATTGGTATATGGCCCCATTTTTGGGAGTATGTATTATACGGGTTTGAGATGGAAAATCTAAAGTTAGAAGTATAGAAATTTTGTTAAATTTATAAAATAGATAAGATTATGAAAAAAATCATTTTAGTAGTATTAGTAATGATGCTTGGTGTGCAAGTTCAGGCACAGGATAGAAATGCAAGAGCAACTATCGAAGTGGACGGAGTTTGTATGATGTGTAAGGACCGCATTGAAAAAGCAGCCATTAAAACCAAGGGTGTTAAATCTGCCGTTTGGAATGTAGAAACCCATATGCTTTCCCTTATTTTTGACGAAAGAAAAACAAGCATTCAAACCATTGAAGAAAGTCTTGCCGCTGTGGGTCACGACACAAAAAATGTAAAGGCCACTGAGGAGGCTTATGAAAGCTTACACCATTGTTGCAAATACAGAGATCAGGCGGTGGTCGATGAGCATTAAATAGAATAGAACCTTAAGAAGGGTTTGCAATTAGCTTAAATTATTCAATGAGTTTTGGGATAGAGCATATTATTTTTAGACATCCCCCGTCAATTCCCTAAATAATTGCTCTAAGTTCTTATTCTTTGTGTTGAGTTGTAGGATTTTTAAACCGTTGTCGTGGGCAAAGTCAAACACAGCAGGGCGCATGTCTTTTTCGGTTGCGAAAGTGAGTTCATAAATAAAATCGTGGGTGTTATTAACCTCCTTAATTTTAGGTAGATTTTTCAAGGCTACTTCTTCCACACGATAGTCAAATTCCACTTCTATAATCTGTGCTTGATGGGCTTTTAACTCGGTTATTTTTTTGTCTGCTACGATTTCGCCTTTATTGATAATAATCACACGATCGCAAATGGCTTCGACTTCCTGCATAATATGTGTGGAAAGAAAAACTGTTTTTTCCTTTCCGGCGTTTTTGATGAGGTTTCTTATTTCAACAATCTGGTTGGGATCCAGACCGGTGGTGGGCTCATCGAGTATCAAAACGTCAGGATTGTGGAGAAGTGCATTGGCAAGTCCCACTCGCTGGCGATAGCCTTTGGAAAGCGCACTTATTTTTTTATGGGCTTCAGAGGTGAGTCCTGTTTGTTCAATGACTTCTTCTACATTTCCTTTTGAAACTTTATAGATAGACGCATTGAAACGCAGGTATTCACGCACATACATATCAAGGTACAAAGGATTATGCTCGGGAAGATAACCCACACTTTTTTGCACCTCTTTTTTGTTTTCGGTTACTGAGAAACCATTAACAGAAGCACTGCCTTCAGTAGCTGGAATGAAAGTGGTGAGGATTTTCATCAGCGTCGATTTACCGGCACCGTTGGGGCCCAAAAACCCAACAATTTCTCCTTTTTTGACTTCAAAGGAAACACCAGTCAAGGCGTTTTGATCGCCATATTTTTTTGAAATGTTTTCGACCTGTATTGACATAGTGGCTTTTTGACAAAGATAAATTATTTTCGCTTGAAGATATGTACTTAAAAAACTACTTTTTTTTTGAAAAAGTATTTTTGAATTCAATTTTTTCTATATTAGCCAAATCAAATCATAACAGCTAGATGGCGACACATCATTTCTTTTATTATAACAGCTTCTTTACTTTTTTCTACTGGAAAAAAGCGGGATTGTTATTGTGTTATGATAAATAAATAAAAATCAAAAAACTAACAATACAATCCCGAAATATTTCGGGATTTTTTTTTGTATATATACTATGATAGACGTTTTACAAAAAGTGGCCATTCAAGGCATATTGGGTTCTTTTCACCACCAAGTAGCTTTGGAAGTTTTTCCGGGTTTGCGGGAAGATGCTATTGAAGAGTGTTTGTCATTCAGGCAACTTGTTCAGGGATTGGCAACACAAAAAACTCAAAAGGCGGTAATGGCCATAGAAAATTCCATTGCGGGAGCCATATTGCCCAACTTTGCATTGATTGATCAAAATAAATTACATATAATTGGTGAGCACTACATCAATATTGAAATGAATTTGATGGCATTAAAGGGTCAATCACTTTCTGATATTAAAGAAGTGCATTCTCATCCTATGGCTTTATTGCAATGTGAGGAGTTTTTTAGAAAACAGCCTCAGCTTAAATTGGTTGAAAGTGAGGATACCGCTGCTTCTGCCAAATACATACAGGAGAATAAACTCAAAAATATCGCGGCTATCGCCGGAAGTCACGCAGCTAAATTGTATGATTTGGACATTTTATCAAATGGTATAAATACCGTAAAAAACAATCAAACGCGATTTGTAGTATTAAGCAACTCAAAGGGAGCAATCGAAAAAGAAACCATCAACAAGGCGTCTTTAAAGTTTGAGTTGGAGCACACACAGGGAAGTTTGGCAACAGTTCTAAACGTGATGAACAATTGCAATATGAATCTTACAAAAATACAATCGCTTCCCAATATTGAAATACCTTTTCAGTATGTATTTTTTGTGGATGTTACTTTTGAGAACTACACTCATTTTGAAAAAGCAAAACACGAATTGGAAATTATAACCTCCCAATTTAAGGTACTGGGAACTTACAAAAGTGGAAACCGATGATAGAAACAGCAAAACGATTAAATACAGTAGAGGAGTACTACTTTTCGCAAAAATTACGGCAAGTGAGACAAATGCTCAACGCCGGTATGCCCATTATCAATTTAGGTGTGGGAAGCCCAGATTTGAGTCCTCCAAAAGAGGTGATAACTGCTATGCAACAAGCACTTTTTGATGAGCAGGCACATCAGTACCAAAGCTATCAAGGCATACCAGAGTTGCGAGCAGCGATGGCCGATTTTTACCAAAATCACTTTCAAGTACTATTGGAACCCAACTCTGAAATTTTACCCCTCATGGGTTCTAAAGAAGGGATTATGCACATCTCAATGGCATTTTTAAATGAAGGAGATTCCGTTTTGATTCCAAATCCAGGTTACCCTACCTATGCTTCGGTGACAAAACTCGTTGGTGCTACCCCTTTGTACTATGATTTACACCAGAAACAAAACTGGTTACCAAATCTGAAGGAAATTGAGAAACAGGATTTGAGTCGGGTGAAGTTGATGTGGTTGAGCTATCCTCATATGCCCACAGGGGCCCTCGCAACTATTGAAATTTTTGAAGAACTTATTGATTTCGCCGAAAAACACAACATACTCTTGGTTAATGACAATCCCTATGGATTTATTTTAAATGAGAAAAAGCGTTCCTTACTGTCTATGCCAGGAGCAAAAGAGGTTGCATTGGAGCTAAATTCATTGAGTAAAACGTTCAACATGTCCGGGTGGCGCATTGGAATGGTTCTGGGAAAATCAACATTCTTGGATGCTATTTTAAAAGTAAAAAGCAATATGGACAGCGGTATGTTTTACCCTCTGCAAAAAGGTGCCATCGCAGCGTTGAAACTTAATGAGGAATGGTTTGCTTCTCAAAATGAAATTTATAAAAGAAGAAGAGACTTAATTTATAATTTGGTCACCCTTATGGGATGCACTTATGAAAAACACAAATCCGGATTGTTTGTATGGGCAAAACTACCGTCTTCAAATCAATCTGCAGAGGTTTTTATTGAAAAGATCCTCATTGAAAAAAATATATTTATCAGTCCGGGTACCGTTTTTGGAAGTCGGGGAGAGGGGTATATACGGTTTTCCTTATGTGTTTCTGAAGAAAAAATAAAAGAAGCAATAAGCAGATTTTAAAAAGTAATACTAAATCAAATGAATGTATTTGTAATCGGAATTGGATTGATTGGCGGGTCTTTGGCAAAAGACATTAAAATGCTTTACCCACAGTCCAAATTATTTGGAATTGATAGTAGTGAGATGCATTTGAAGCAAGCATTTTCTTTAAATATCATTGATGAAATGGCTTCGATGGATGATTTATACAAAGCTGATTGGGTAATCGTTGCGGTTCCTGTCGATGTTGCAGTTTCACTTGTACCCGAAGTACTTGATAAAATTCCTTCTCACGCACTGGTCTTGGAAGTAGGCTCCACAAAAGCAGCACTCTGTAAAGCCATTTCAAAACACAAAAACCGAAGAAATCTACTTGCTACACACCCCATTGCAGGCACAGAATTTTCCGGACCCAAGGCTGCTCACTGTGGCTTGTTTAAAGGAAAAACAAACATTATATGTGAAATAGACAAAACCGCTTTTCCCATTCAGGAAAAGGCATTGAAATTATTTGCAGCTTTGGAAATGCACATCAGGTATATGAAGCCTAAAGCGCACGATAAACACATTGCTTATGTGTCACATTTATCACATATAAGTTCGTTTATGCTCGGTAAAACAGTAATTGAAAAAGAACAAAATGAACGGGATATATTTGACTTGGCAGGCAGCGGATTTGAAAGCACTGTGCGTTTGGCAAAGAGCTCACCGGCAATGTGGACCCCCATTTTTAAACAAAACAAAACAAATATTATAGGCTGTTTGGAAGAGTATATAAGAAACCTCAAACAATTTAAAAAATTAATTGAAAATGACAAATACGACCCCATTTTCAAAGAGCTGGAAAGCACTAATAAAATCAAAGAAATTTTAAACGGGATCCAATTTAAACAGTAATTTTATAGTCATGGAAAATACAAAAAACTTGAGAAGTTGGTTAAAGGCCTTCAATCTTGAACATCCCCTAGTTATCGCAGGCCCTTGCAGTGCCGAAACCGAAGAACAGGTTCTTAAAATAGCCCATCAGTTAAAGGATAGTGATGCTACTGCTATGCGCGCCGGAATATGGAAACCGCGCACACGTCCCGGAAATTTTGAGGGCGTGGGTGCCATTGGTTTAAAGTGGATGCAGCGTGCAAAACAAGAAACCGGCTTACTTTTGGCCACCGAAGTTGCCAATAAAAATCACGTCGATTTGGCTTTAGAAGCCGATTTTGATATCCTATGGATAGGTGCCCGCAGCACTGTGAGCCCTTTTATCGTTCAGGAAATAGCAGATGCCCTCAAAGGAACCGATAAAATTGTGTTGGTCAAAAACCCTGTAAACCCTGATTTATCCCTTTGGCTGGGAGCCGTAGAACGCTTGCAAAGTGCAGATATTAAAAATCTGGGAGTCATTCACAGAGGGTTTTCCACTTATGAAAAAACAAACTTTCGAAACAATCCTGAGTGGCAAATAGCCATCGATCTTCAAAGTCGTTTTCCGGATTTACCATTATTTTTGGATCCATCCCACATTGCCGGTCGAAGAGATATTATTTTTGACCTATGCCAAACCGCTTTGGATTTAAATTATGATGGATTTATCATTGAAACCCACAATGACCCTGACAATGCATGGAGTGATGCCGCACAACAAATACTCCCAAAAAGGCTTAAAGAGATCACGGAAGAATTAAAAATAAGAAAGGAAAAAGAAGAATCACTCGCTTTCAACAACAAGCTAAATACCTTGCGCACACAAATCGACTTGATTGATATGCAATTGATTGCCTCAATGGGAAAACGTATGAAAATCGCAGACGAAATCGGATTGTTGAAAAAGGAAAATAATGTCGCTATCTTGCAAGCGCAGCGATGGAATAAAATTTTAGAGCGTATGAACGCTCTGGGCAAAGAGGAACATTTAAGTGAGCAATTTATTGAAAGAGTCTTTAAGGCCATTCATCAAGAGTCAATAGAGCATCAACATAATATTCTCAGCAAAAACAAACATTAAATATGAAAGGAACCGTTTATAAATCTACCGGAAGTTGGTACACGGTCAAAGCCGAAAACGGTTTGTTTTATGAATGCAGGATCAAAGGAAAGTTTAGGATACAAGGAATTAAGAGCACTAACCCTATTGCCGTTGGAGACAAAGTAACCTTTAAATTACAAACCAAAGACGAAACAACTCAAGGGATCATTTCTGAAATAGATGAAAGAGAAAATTATATCGTGCGACGATCTGTTAACCTATCCAAACGCACGCATATTCTCGCTTCAAACATTGATCAGCTTTTTTTGGTCATTACTTTAAACAATCCGCCCACATTTACCTCTTTTATCGATCGGTTTTTGGTTACAGCTGAAGCATATCATATCAAAACCGTTTTGCTGTTCAACAAAATGGATACATACAATGAAGAGGAAACCTACGAAATTGAATACCTCAAAGCAATTTATAGTGATATTGGTTATGAATGTTTAACCCTTTCGGCGCAGACCGGTGAAAATTTAGACCAGTTAAAAAAACAAATGGAAGGCAAAGTAAGCATCTTTGCCGGGCATAGCGGAGTGGGAAAATCAACTTTAATCAATATGCTCGAGCCAGGTCTCGATATCAAGACAAAAGAAATTTCTGAACAACATCTGCAAGGACAGCACACCACCACTTTTGCAGAAATGTATGATTTGAGTTTTGATGCAAAAATAATAGATACTCCTGGGGTGAAGGGCTTTGGGGTTGTTGATATCGAAAAAGAAGAACTTTCAGATTATTTTCCGGAGTTTTTTAAACGAAAAGAAAATTGCAAGTTCAATAATTGTCTGCACTTGAAAGAACCTCAGTGTGCTATAAAAAAAGCACTGGAAGCGGGAGAAATACCCTGGTCCCGTTACCGGAGTTATGTTCAAATTTTGGAAGGCGAAGATGAACATTACAGAACCGATAATTGGGAAGAAGAAAATTAATATAATTCCCCGCAAAAGCGGGAATAATGAGATACCTCCCCAAGCAGGCTTGGGGACGGGTAATATATGAGAGCAGTAATACAAAGAGTCAGCAAAGCAACTGTCGCTATTGAGAACAATAAGGTGGCTCAAATAAATCATGGTCTTTTAATTCTTTTAGGTATTGAAAATCAAGATACTGATGAAGACATAAACTGGCTGGTTGCAAAAATCAGTAAACTTCGTATATTTACCGACGATGACGGAGAGATGAATTGCTCTGTTATAGATACAAATGGTGACATACTCATTGTGAGTCAATTTACATTGCACGCATCCACAAAAAAGGGCAATCGCCCTTCTTTCATAAAAGCCGCAAAACCGGATGTTGCAATTCCCCTCTATGAACTATTTGTAAACACTTTTGAAAAAGAACTAGGAAAACCCATCAGTACTGGAGAGTTTGGTGCAATGATGGAGGTTTCACTCGTTAATGATGGTCCCGTTACGATTGTAATTGACACCAAAAATAAAGAGTGATTTTTATTGAATTTATCTTGGTTCTATAACTAAAGTTTTTATTTTTGAAATCTTAAAAAAATGTTAATGCGGCTTTTTTGTTTATTTATTCTTTCTTGTTTTTTGAGCCATGCTCAAAACCCTGAATATTCTGTTTCTCAAATTCCAAAAGAGTTATTGGAAAATGCAGATGCTGTTTACAGGCAAGATGTTATGGAAATAGAAATACGCTCTATAAAGGAGATGGTTACAAAAGTTACCAATGTGTGGACAGTTTTGAATAGTCAAGGAGATAACTTAATTAATCCTTCAATTTACCACGATAATTCTATAAAGGTAAACAAAGCAGAGGTAAAGATTTACAATGCATTAGGTAAGGAAATTAAAAAATACAAGAAAAAGGATTTTAAGGACCGCAGTAGCGTTTCAAGTGGTACACTTTATAGTGATTCCAGAGTGATGTATCTCGATTATGTGCCTACATCTTACCCTTATACTTTTGAGATTTCTTATGAAACCACTTCAAAGAATACAGTGTTTTTGCCAAACTTCTATTTTTTGAGTGCATATAGATTAAGTACACAAAACAGTGAAGTGTCTATTATTTATAACCCCGAAGAAATTCAAATCAATACTGTAGAAATGCAGCTTGATAATTTATCTGTTATTAGAGAATTAACGCCGGGATTCATTCACTATAAAACTAAAGATTTAAAAGCAATCAAATCTGAAGCATTTGCTCCTTATTTTTTTGAAATAGCACCTCTAGTCAAGTTTTCACCACAAAAATTTATTTACGAAGGCATAGCAGGTGAGGTTAAAAGTTGGAACGAACTTGGACAGTGGTTCTTCAACAATATTTTGAAAGACCGGGACGAAGTTTCTGATAAAACATTAACGGAAGTAAACCAATTAGTTAAAGGTATTGATGACCCATTAGAACGTGCCAGAATTGTTTATGAATATGTTCAAAATAACACACGTTACATTAGTGTTCAGGTGGGAATTGGTGGAGTGCAACCCATCACTGCAAAAGAGGTTGACCGTGTAAAATATGGAGACTGTAAAGGTTTGTCAAATTATACCAAAGCACTTCTGAAGGAAGTGGGTGTAACAGCCTATTATACACATATAGAGTCTGGCAATTATCAATACAATTTTAACGAAAACTTTCCATCATTATCTGAAGGTAACCATGTGATACTTGCAATTCCCAATGGCGACGACTACATATATACAGACTGCACCAGCCAAGTCCATCCATTTGGTTTTATTGGAAATTTTTCTGACAATCGTTATGCACACATCATTAAGCCTGATGGGGGAAAACTGGTTAAAACGACTGCATACCTCAATGAAGATAATCATGAATCATTCTCAATAAAAGGGGCAATAGATGATGAAGGCCACTTAACAGCTTCTCTTGAAATTTCTTCCAGAGGGCTTGATTATGATAGAAAACAATATCTACCTATTTATTCAAATACTGAAATTGACACCTATTACAAAAAAAGATGGGCAAATGTTAGAAATCTTCAGGTAAACAATATTCAATTTGATAATGATAAACGAGAGGTTGTTTTTAAAGAGCAGGTTGAGGTTTCAGCTAAAAATTATGCATCAAAATCAGGCGATAGACTTATTGTGGAACTAAACCCCTTTTCAAAATATACTTCTGTGCCTCCCCGATATGAAGAACGCACTCAGCCCATCATCATCAAACGCGGTTTTTATGAAACGGCCACTTTTGATTTAAAATTACCTGAAGGTTTTGAAATTGAGACAATACCAAACGGTTTAAATACAAGCTCACCTTTTGGAGACTATGTTTTGAGTATTCAAGAAAATGAAGACCATTCTTTAACCATTACAAGAAGATTTTTAGTAAAAGCCGGCACCCATTCAAAAGAGTCCTATACAGATTTTAGAGAATTTTTAAGCAATACCGCCCTTCGAGATAATTTAAAGATAGTTTTAATTAAAAATTAAGTCAATTATGAAATTGCATTGTACTCTTTTCATTTTACTTTTTAGTATCCTATTGAATGCACAACGATTTGATTTTGGAAAAGTTTCAGAAGACGAAATTAGACAAAAAGAACATTCAAACGATCCAGAAGCAGCTGCAACTTATATCTATAAAAAAGGGAAAGTAACATTTACACACGATAAAATATGGCGCTATGTATATGAAGTTGAGGGTCGCATAAAGGTATACAATAAAAGAGGTT